>JAOACN010000692.1 GCA_026417815.1 Chloroflexaceae bacterium
CCCGCCGATCGGCGGCTGGCCTGGCGGGCCTTTCTGACCACCACGGCGCGGGAGTGGCGCGCCCTGCGGGTGATTGTTGCCCTGCCGGAGGGCGAGCGATGGACGGATTTCCGCCCCCTGAACATCTGCGGTGACGCCGAGATCCAGGCTGCCTGGCTCCGTCACCTGCTGCCGGCGGAGGCGCCGGGGCCCCTGCTCGCCGTCCTGCGCGCCGGGAGCGGCGTCGCGCCCATCCGTCTGGCTGATGTGGCCCTGCTGGCCCTGACCGTGCCGGACCACGGGCCCCCGGCCTCGCGGGCGGAGCTGTACGCGCGGGCCTACGAGTTGTTTCGTCCCGGTCTGGAGCGAGACGAGAACGACGGACCATCCCCGGCGCCGGCGCTGGGCCGGGCGCTGCTTCGCCATTACCAGCTAGCGCGGGTCTTCGCCGGCAGCGCCGAGATTGGCGGTCTGGCGAGCCTGCCGCCGGTCGAACGTATCGCCGTGGCGCCGCTGGCCGCGGGGCTGCTCGGCACGCCGGCGCCGGTGCTGGCGGCCCTCTGGGCCACCGACGCTCCTGCAGGGGCGAGCCTGACCGCGGCTGTGGCCTGTCTCCTCGAAATGCCGGAGCAGGCGCCCTTGTGGGGCCTGCAGCTGGTGGAGCATCTGGCGCGCCCGGAGGCGAACGCCGAGGAACGGGCGGCGCTGGTTGCGCTGGCCCCTGCCCTGCCGCGTGTCCTTGCCGTTTCGCGCGAGGTCGAACGAGCATCGGCGGCCCTGCGCGCCGCCGATGCGGCGCTGCCGCCCGTGGCGGGACGCTGGCTGCCGCTGGTGGATGCTCCCGCCGCGCCGGCGGCCCTGCGCTGGGCCGCCGCCGACCTGCTGGCGGGCCAGGCGCTGGATCGGGGGCTGGTGACCATGGTTCCCGAGGCGCCCGATCCGCTGGCGTTGCAGGCGCGGGCCTTTCTGGCGGTCACTGCTGTTGCCGACGGCACGGCGCTGCTGGCGACTCCGCCGCTGCGGGCGGGGGCGGTGGCCCTGCTCGGCGATCCCTCGGCCGGTGAGCGCCGGCTGGTCATTGCGCGCGCCATCCTCGCCAATGAGGAGTTGCCCGATGATCTGCGCGCCCTGGCCCTGATCGGCGACCGTGCCGTGCTGGAGCAGGCCCTGTGCTCGCCCGTGGCCGTGTTGCGCCGGGCGGCGCTGGCGGCCCTCCGCGATGACGATCCAGCGATGGCGCTGGCGACGCTGGAGCGGGCGCTCAATCACCCCGAGGCCACGGTTGTGACCCGTGGCGAGGCGCTCGACACCCTGGCGGCGCTCGAGCACCCCGGCGCGACGTTGCTGCTCATCCGCACGCTGCTCGACGCGCAACTCCCTCTGGCGACGCGACTCCAGGCGCCCGGGTTGCTCGCGTCCAGGGGGCAGACCGGAATCCAGGTCCTGCGCCAGGCCCTGGGGGCGAGCCGGCTACCCCTGGCGTTGCGCGCCGCCGCCGCCGCGCATCTGGGGCGCCTGGAAGACGTCGGGGCCTTACCGCTGCTACGCAACCTGTTGGAGAGCGACGCGCCGCCGTTGCTGCGCCGGAGCGCGGCGGAGGCGCTTGGCGCCCTGGGGCGGCGCGCCGAGCGAGCTGAACAGGTGGCCGCCGCGTTGATCACCGGTCTGCGGCGGGCGGGTGTGGACACGATGCTCATCGTCACCATCGCCCGCGGGTTGGGGCGGAGCGGCGCCAATGCCGCCCTGCCGCCCCTACGTTCGCTACTCGGGCCGGGGCTGGCCGATGTGCTGCGCGCGGCCTGGGAGCGGCGCGTTCCCGAACTGGCCAGTCGCCCCGCGCGGGACTGGCCCGCCCTGACGCTGCCCGCCGAGACCCGCGTGGCGCTGATGGATGCTCTGGCCGAGGGGGAGACCCTTGCCGACCAGCCTTCCAGCCTGGCCGAGTGCTGCGCCCGGCAGGCCGAGCGGATCGCTGAAGCCGCGGCGCTGGCGCTCGGCGATCTGGCCCACGCGCGCCCGGACCTGCGACCCGCGGTGCGCGCCGCCCTGCGCCAGACGGCTATTGCCGATACCCGCGCTGCCGTGGTTCGCGCCGCCCTCGACAGTCTGGCCGCCTGGAGCGACCCGGCGGAGGAACTGGAGGCGCTGCTCGATGACGCCACAGTAACACCGCCCGTCAAATGGCTGGCGTTGGAGCGTCTGGGCCGGCTGGCGCCCGCGCGCGAGGCGCTTACCCGCCGCTTGAACAGCGGCGACCCCTTCCTGCGGGCAGCGATGGTGACGCTGCTGGCCACGGAGGGCCACGAAGCCGCCTTACCGGCCATTCGTCGCCTGGCGCGTGACCCTGCGAGCGACCCGCACCTGCGGCGCGCGGCCATCGCGGCCCTGGGACGTTTTCCCGCCGCCGAGGTGAGCGCGACCCTGGTCGCCCTGGCCGCTGACGCCAGTGTTCCTACCGACATCCGCGCGCTGGCCGCGGCCACGTTACCGGCCACTCTTTCAACCGACGAACGGGCGGCCCTGTACCGGGCGCTGCGCATGGCCCGGCAACCGGAGGAAGTAGACGTGGCCCTGGCGCGGGCCCTGGCCCGCGCCGGTGAGCGGGAGGCGCTGCCGATCCTGCTCCGGCTGGCGCGGAGCGAAGCCGGGGCCGCCGCCATCGCGAGCCTCGAGGCCCTGGCCGAAGCGGGCGACGACAGCATCGAGCCCGTGCTGGTGGCAGTGAGCCAGAGCCACCTGGCGACCCCGGCGGTGCGACTCGCCGCCGTGGCCGGGCTGCTGCGCCTCTGCGGCCCGGCGCATCTGACCCTGCTGCGCGAGTACCTGACCAGCGCATCCGCCCCGCTGCGTTTGCGCGCCTACGCCGTTCTTGCCGCGACCTGCCCCGACGACCCGCGGCTCGGCGAGCCCCTGAGCGACCCCACGGCCCCGCTCGCGCTTCGGCTCCAGGCCCTGGAGCACCTTGCCGCCCGTGATCCCGCCGCACCCGCGCTGGAAGCGGCCCTGACCCGTCCCGACGAAGAGCCGCAGATCCGTCTGGCCGCGGCCGTGGCCCTGACACGCGGCGCGCCAACCGCTCCGGAGGCGCTCGTCGCCGTGCTTGCGAACGAGCATGACCAGCCGCCGGCCCCGCCACTCTTGCGCCGGCGTTGTATCGCCACCCTGGCGGCGCTGGCCCGGGGAAACGTCGCCGCTGCGCCCGCGGCCCTGGAGCGCCTGAGCGCCCTGGCCGAAGCGCCGGACCAGCCAGCGGAGCAGCGGCACTGGGCGGGTGAGGCATTGATCAGCCTCATGTAACGAGGTGGAGGGATGCAGGGGTGTAGCCCCCGTGTCCCTCCCGGACGGGTACTTCTCGGTTGTCAATTCGCTGTAGCGTCACCTCAAGCGGGAGGTTGGGGGCCTGGGGGCCTGGGGGCCTGCGGCCCCCAAAAAGACATCTATCCTCTTTCGGAGGGACGAAGCCCCTCCGAACCTCATCCACCGAGGAGAAATGACAAAGAGCGGTACGTAACAGGCCGCGCAGCGAAACCAGTACCCAAGGAGCGCATCGTGGCAACTCGCATTCTGGTGATTGACGACGAACCGGCGATCTGCCGGTTGATCGAATACCAGCTCGGAGGCGCGGGCTACCAGGTCACGGCGTACCAGCGGGGGCACGATGCGCTGCTGGCCCTTGCCGTCGAGACGCCGGATCTGATCCTGCTCGATGTCATGATGCCGGGGATCAGCGGCTGGGATCTGTGCCGCCAGATCCGCGCCAGTTCGCCGGTACCGATTATCATGTTGACGGCCAAACACGGGGACGACGATATCGTCACCGGCCTGACGAGCGGCGCCGACGACTACGTGGGCAAGCCCTTCAGCGCCGCTACGCTGATCGCGCGCATCGAGGCGGTGCTGCGGCGCAGCCGGAGCGCCAACGACCGGCGCCGGCCAACGCCGGCCGCCCTGGCGCGTGTTGAGCCGGCGCCAGCCCCTGCGGCGATGGTGCCCGCGTCGGGCAGCGCCGCGCCACGGGCCGAACGGCCCCCGGTAAGCGCAACCGCGCCCACGGCGAACCGGCCGCCACGGCTCGGCCCTCTGCTCGCCGAGGCGCGGCGGCAGCGGCGCCTGAGCCTGCACGATGCCGGCGAGATCTGCGGCGTGCGCTGGGAGTTCCTGCAGGCCATTGAGCGCGAGCAGTTCAGCTACGTGCCCCACGACGAACTGCGCCACGCCCTGCGAGTCTACAGCGCCCTGCTCGATGTTGACCTCAGCCCCTACCTGGGGCGCGGCGGGCGACGCGCGCACCGTGTGCCGGGGGCGCTGCCGTTGACCGTGGGGGTGGTGGCGGTGCTGGCGATGGTGCTGGTGGTGGTGATTCTGATTCTATAAACGAAGGGGAGCCGGCCCGACGGGCCGGCTCTACGTGTGCTATGGGTGGGGAGCCAGGCCGTCGGGCCGGCTCTACGTGTGCTATGGGTGGGGAGCCGGGCCGACGGGCCGGCTCTACGTGTGCCATAGGTGGGGAGCCGGGCCGTCGGGCCGGCTTTACTTTTCATTACGGGCGCCCATCCAATCAAGGATGGCGGGCCACACCTCCTGGTGGGCGCGGCGTCCCACCAGCATGCCCAGGTGTTGCAGGACCACTCCCACATCACCCTCGTACCACAGCACACGGGTATCGGAACTGCCCACGGCCGAATGAAACGGCAGGACCGCTTCGGGCGGGATAAGCGCCGAGTGCCGTTCGATGACGCTGATGAGCGGCGCCGTGATGGCAGACGGCACGGCGAGGCGCCCCCCGACGCTGAGCGTCCCTTCCATAAAGCGGTTTTCGCGGTACAGGAACTCCACGATTTCCTCGAAGAGCCGGCGGGGCAGGGGTTGCTCGTCGAGGGTCCAGCGCATCACCCGCAGGTGGACGTTCAACGCCTCCGGGTCGGCCAGGCTGCGCCACCAGTCCGTCAGGCGTTCGCCTTCGAAGGTGGCGGGCGCGGCCAGGATGCTCACCGTATTCAGAAACGTGCCCGGCACGTTTTCGGGCATAAGGGCGGTGAGGTTCTCGGCGTGGGGCGCGCGGGCCACCACCGGAGCAAAGGCGCCCGTACCGGGGCCGAAGCGGAGCGGCGCGCTGAGCAGGACCAGGCCCCGCAGCCGTTCGGGGTAGAGGGCCGCGTAGATAGCCGCCAGCACCCCGCCCAGGGAGTGACCGGCCACGAAGGTGGCCTGCGCGCCGGTCTCGGCGGCGATAGCCTCCTGGCAGGCCAGCAGGTACTCGGCGGCGTATTCCGCCAGCCCCACATCCTGGTCATCGGCCCCTGGTCGCTCCCACTGGATCAAATATGGCCGGATGCCGCGCCGGAGACAGTGTCGGATGACGCTGACCGTGGGCGCGAGGTCCCACAGGTAGGCGCGCTTGATCGGCGCGGGCACGATGAGCAAGACCGGTCCCGAAGCATCGGCTGCGGCATAGGCTTTGAGTGTCAGCGGCCGCGCCGAAAACACCACCCGGGATGGGGTTTCGATAGGCGCGAGGCCCGCCATATCGAGCCAGCGCCCGCGCGCGCGGCGCAGGCGGTCGAGCTGGTCGTAGATCATGGCAGTGGACCTTTCGGCGGAGCTTTCGGAAGGGCGAAGCCCTTCCGGCCTCCGCATGGGCCACGAACGGCCGGTTGGAGAAGGGTAGGGAAACCGGGTTTCCCCACCCCCCTGCCGGTGAGGAAGGTTTTGAGGGCTGCGCCCTCCCGGACCTTCCGCTTCAGGTTAGTATACCCTGCGGGCAGGGAGCCGACAAATCAGCCCTGGCGACGCGCGGGTGTGCGTGTTCGCGGCGGTTCTGGTACAATCCTGCGGACGAAGCGGGATGGGCAGGGCTATGGGGAAACCTGGTTTCCCCATACCCCGCCACACCTCCACGCCTACCACGAGGAGACCCATGACCAGTTCCGCTCCGGGCGGGGCGCTGCCGCGGGAGCGTGGCGCCGGCTCGGCTTTGAGCATACCGCGCATCGGCGATCTGCGCCCCTATCTGTGGCTGGCGCTACTGACCGCGCTGGCGCTGACGGTGGCCTACGCCGCCCGCCCGGTGGTGCGCATTGACCTCGGCGGCGATCACGACGCGGTGTTTCTGCGCGGCTTCCACGGGCGCGAGATTGACGCCATCGGCACGGTCGAGACGGCGGCCTGGCCGCCCGACGCGCGCGTGCTGAGCGTGCCGGGCCGCCGTGAGGGGGTCTGGATCGCCACCCTGCGGGCAGCGCCGGGCCAGCCGCCCGGCGTGTTGCGCGCGGCGGCGGTGGCGGTGAATGGCGAGCGCGTGGATATGCCCCGCCGCGGCCCGGATTTCATTGTCGTCAAGGTGCCGGCGGAACTGGGCGCCGCCGAGACGCTGAGCTTCAGCCTGGTCGGGCCGCTGGTGGGCGACCCCGACCCACCGCCGGGTCTCGTGGGGGAGGTGGAACTGGCCCCTGCGCGGACCTACCGCTGGTCCAGCGGGGAGGCCAGCATTACGCTGCCCAACCTGGGCCGGGGGGCCTGGACGCTGGATCTGGCGGTGGTGACGGCGCACCCCAACGGGCAGCCGGTGAACGCGGAGGTGTTCGTCAACGACACACTCCTGGCGCGCTTGCCCGATAGCCTCGCGCCGCGCCGGGTGCACCTGCTGGCGCCGGCGAGCCTGGTCCGCGACGGTACGCTGGAAGTCACGCTACGTTCTAACACCTATGCCGACCCGCGCCCGCTGGGGGTGCTGGTGTCGCAGGTCACCGTGGCCCCGGCGGGCAATGCGGGGCTTGCCACGGCCGTGCCGCCCCTGGGGGGGCTGGGGCTGGCCCTGGTGACGGTGCTGGGGGCGTTCGCGGCCCTGCACCTGATTGTCGGCGGGAGGCCCGAAGGTCAGCGGCGCGCGCCGCCGTACCTCTGGGCGGCCCTGGGGGTGGGCCTGGCCGCGCTGCTGGGGGCCTGGGCGCTGATGGCCCATCGCTTCCCGAGCAGCTTTATGCTGCCGCGCCTGGCATGGCTGGCGCTGTGGAGCGTGGCGCTTGCGCTGGCCCTGCGCCCGCTGACGGCCTGGCTCTTCCGCGCGGCGGGCTTTCCGCTCGACGCGCCCGCCGATGCCGCGGCCATCTCCGGGCGGCGCTTCCTCAGCCTGCTGTTGCTGTTCGTGATGGTCAGCTACTGGCTCAAGGCCATCGGCGCGCTGCACCCCTTCTTCGTCGCCATCGACGTCAACTGGCACATGACCCGCGCCCAGTGGATCCTCGAGGGGCGCCTGCCGCTGCTCTACGGCACCAGCAGCCCGCTCAACGAGACGACCATGCCCACTGCCGAGTGGGGCGAGAATCGCCCGGTCATCCCTTACTCGCCGTGGTTCCATATGTTCGCCACCGTCTTCGCCTTCACCCCGATGTCAATGGACATGGCGGCGAACATGTTCAGCATCCTGATTGACAGCACGCGCATCATCCTGATCGCCCTGATCGCCCTGAGGGCCGGTCTGACCCGTCGCGGCGCGCTGATTGCGGGGGCGACCTATGCCGCGCTGCCCGTGGCCTTCCTGCTGCACTCCTGGGGCAATATCCCCACCACCTTCGGCCTGTGGCTGACCCTGGTGTGCAACACGGTCATCTTTGTCTGGTGGGAGCGGCTGGGCGAGCGGCGGGTGATGGTGACGCTCTCGGCGCTGCTGTTGCTCACCTTCCTGATGTACACGGTCACCGGGGTGTTCATGGGCGTGTTCCTGGCGATCCTCACGCTGCTGGTGTGGTTGAACGGGCTGCGGGGCGGGGCCTGGGCCGCCCTCCGCGGGCAACTCAAACCCCTGTGGATCGCGGCGGGGGTGGCGATGGCCCTGGCGGTGGTGATCTACTACGGGCAGTACATCCCGCTGATCATCGCCCAGACCGTGCCGTATATGAAGACCGTCTTTACCCAGGGGCCGGAGAGTGTGGGGGTGGTGCGACCACCCTTCGGGCAGTACTTGTGGAGCTACGTGCCCCACCTCGATTACCGCATCTGGCCGGGCGATTACCTCTACTACGGCATCGCCATCCCCATGCTGTTCACCGTTCCGGGGTTCTTCGCCCTGCGCCGCGAACCGCTGCCCTGGCTGGTCTTCGCCGCCTGGCTGAGCGTGGCGACCCTGTTCATGTTCGCCGGCTACCGCATCTCGATGGTAGATAAGCAACTGTTCTATATGCTCCCGGTGATGTGCGTCTGCTGGGCCATCTACGCCGACCGGATCTGGGAACGGTGGGCATGGGGGCGCTGGGTGGTGATCGCCGTGCTGCTCTATACCCTCTACGCCGCGCTGGACCAGTGGGTGCTGCGGATCGCCACGTCGCCGGTGGTGGGGTGATTTTGGATTTGAGATTTTGGATTTTGGATGGGTTGAGGGCATGAGGGAAGGGTCCGATTTCGTTATCGGTGGAGGAACAGGGACGGGGGGAAACCGGGTTTCCCGGACCCGCTTGCAATCGTGTTGAGATAGTTGCTGATGCTACGCGACCAGACTCTTCCCGCCGCAGCGCGCACCTCGGTTCTACCGGCGTGGCTCGGCCCCGGGCGGGCGCTGGCGGCGCTGCTGCTGGCCTTCAGCGCGCTGATCATTGGCGCGGGGGCCTACAAGTACGCCTACTGGGGCCACGGCTTCGACATGGTGGACTTTCACATGCCGATCTGGGGCACGCTCCACGGGCGTTTTCTGCTGGTCTCGCGCTACAATTTTACCGATACGTTCATGGGGCTGGACGTGGCCCTGGGCTTTCTGCCGGCCATTCCATTCTATGCCCTGGTCCCCTCGGCCTACACCCTGGTGGTGGTGCAGACGCTGCTGCTGGCCTCGGCGGCCATCCCGGTCTACCTGATCGCCCTTGACCGGCTGGGGCATCCCTGGGCCGGGGTGGGCTTCGCGGCGCTCTACCTGCTCTACCCCACGACGCAGTTCATGGCCATGGCCGCGCCGTTCCAGCCGCGGGTTCCCGGGCTGGTGGCCTTGTTCTGGGCCTTCTGGTTCCTGGAGCGGCGGCGGCTGTGGCCCTACCTGTTGCTGCTGGGCCTGGCCATGCTCTCCCGCACCGACGCGGCGCTGGTGGCGGC
>JAOACN010000695.1 GCA_026417815.1 Chloroflexaceae bacterium
AAGAGACAGCCGCATGACCGGGCGAGCGAAATAGCGGAAAACGCAATCCACCGACCACTTACCCCTGTTCCTCGTGGGCCTCGTAGTAATCGGCCAGGCCGGCGAGGGCCATCTGCGCCAGAAAGGGCGAGACCTCGTTGCCCAGCGCGGTGCGAAAGGCGCTGTAGTCAACCGCTACGGCTTCTTTCCAGCGTTGAGCCTCAACGTAGCGGGGGAGGTAGCGTCGCACCTGGGCCGCGAGCAACCGGCGCGTGTTGGGCGAAGCCACGCTCAGCACCGCGCGCCGCAGGTAGTCGGAGAAGTGCTGCTCCTCGCCGGCTTCGACCACCGGCGGTTCGCCCACCCGGGCGATCATCTGCTCGACCAGTTCGTCCGAGAAGTGCAGCGGCGCAAACTCCGCTCCGCGAAACAACTCGATACAGAACGCGCTGGCGGCGTCCATATCCCGGTAAAACTCGGTCGCGACGGCCCGCTGCTGCTGCAGCCGCCGCGAAGCCTCGGCAATACGCTCCTGTTCGGCGGCGTCGGGCGGCTGGGCCAGCCAGGTTCCGGCGCACCGCGTCAGACGGGTCGCCTCCTCTCCGCCGCCCGCGCGCTCCGCTCGTCGCACCGATCTGCCACGCATAGCTTGCTCCTCGGGGTGCCGGGCCGAAGCGCCGGCGCAGCCGTTGCCTCGGTCCCCTGGGCGAGGGCCGACATTAAAGCCCTTCCAGTATACCGCATCGGCGGTACTTGATAATTTTCATCAATAATTTGACTTATCCTGCCGGGGGCGCTACAATTTTTAGAGCCTGTCTGGATAACCAGGTTATCCGTACATGTTCACCCTTCTCCTGAGAGCGAGGGCATCTTGCCCTCGAATCCTGACGAGGGCGGGACGCCTGCGCTCCCAGGTCTACGGGGTTACCCCAACGCTGAACACGTACAGTTATCCGCTTTCTGTCTGGGAGGGCGTCATCCTCCCCGACCCTGGGCGCAACCCTCCGGGTTGCGCTACTCGGCAGAGGTGTGCATTCCCTCAGGTAGCCGCGGCCCGGCCGCGGTTCGTGATCAGGAGCAACACATGGCGCGCATCTATAACAGCATTACCGAACTGGTCGGCAATACTCCGCTGGTGCGCCTGGGCCGCGTGAATGACAGCGACGCCACCGTGGTGGCCAAACTGGAGTTCTTCAATCCGGCCAGTTCGGTCAAGGATCGCATCGGGCTGGCGATGATCGAGGCCGCCGAGCGGGAAGGCAAGATCCGGCCGGGCGAAACGGTGTTGATCGAGCCGACCAGCGGCAATACCGGCATCGGCCTGGCCTTTGTGGCCGCGGCCAAGGGCTATCGCCTGATCCTGACCATGCCCGAGACGATGAGCGTCGAACGGCGAAAACTGCTGCGCGGCTACGGCGCCGAACTGGTGCTGACGCCCGGCGCCGAGGGCATGCCCGGGGCGATCGCCAGAGCCGAGGAGATCCTGGCTGATCTACCCAATGGCTATATGCTGCAACAGTTCAAGAACCCGGCCAACCCCGAGATCCACCGCCGCACCACGGCCGAGGAACTCTGGAACGACACCGATGGCCAGATTGACATCCTGGTGGCGGGCGTGGGGACAGGCGGAACCATCACCGGCGTTGGCGAGGTGATCAAGGCGCGCAAGCCGGAGTTCAAGACGGTGGCTGTGGAGCCGGAAGGCTCGCCGGTGCTTTCGGGAGGCAAGCGCGGCCCGCATAAGATCCAGGGCATCGGCGCGGGGTTCATCCCCGATGTGCTGAATACCAGCATCATTGACGAGATCCAGGTCGTTTCGAACGAAGACGCCTTCGACATGGCCCGGCGCCTGGCGCGGGAGGAGGGTCTGATGGTCGGCATTTCGAGCGGCGCGGCAGCGGTGGCAGCCATGCGCGTCGCGCGCCGCCCGGAGAACGCCGGGAAGCTGATCGTCTTCATCGTGCCCAGCAATGGCGAACGTTACCTCAGCACCCCCCTGTACAGCGAAGAGTAACGAGGGCGTTGCCTTGTTTGAGTCTTGATGGATCTGGGAGGGCTTTGCCCTCCCAGATCCTCCCCTCGGGGGACGTGTTCGGAGTTGGGGTAACCCCCCAGACCTGGGAGCGAGGGCGGGACGCCCTCGTCAGGATTCGAGGGCAAGATGCCCTCGCTCCCAGAAGAAGTGTGAACACGTACCCCTCGGGCAGGGTTGGGGCCCCCGCGCTCTCCTCAGGCAAGGGCGTGGGGAAGCCCGGGCTTGCCCCCTTCATCCAGCCGGCGCAAGGCTTCCACTGCCTCACCCTCGATGATCTGCGTAACCCGATCATCGCGCAGGTTGAGCAGGCGCGCCGCCAGCCACGCCAGCGTAAAGGTCGGCACGGTTTGCGTAAAGGGCAGCAGGGCCTCAAGCGCCGCCTTGTTGCGCAGCGCCCGCAGGCCCAGGCGGTCGAGAATCACCCAGCTCACCGGCGCAGCGAAGATGTCCAGCCCGAAGTCGAGCAGGTCGAGCAACACCATCAGCAGCAGCGGCACGTGGTGCATGGTGGCGAAGAAGCCCGCCTCCGTCGGGACGTTGAGGCGCCTGACGCTGCGCCAGATCAGCGCCAGCCCCACGCTGGCAATCGCCAGCGCCACCATCATCGCTATCAGCAACCCTGTCACAACGCTTTCCAGATGTTCGAGCATGGGTGGCAACTCCAGAAACTACAAACGCATCCGGCAACCTCTCGGGAACTGTTCACACCCGGGGTAACAAGTAGCGCCTGGGAGCGAGGGCGTTTCGCCCTCGACGCCACAATGAGGGCTTGGAAGCCTTCGCTCCCAGGAGAAGTGTGAACAGTTGCCCTCCCGGAATGGTCGGGGAAGAGGGTTTCCGGGAGGGCGTCACCCTCCCGAACCCCGCGCGCAACCCTCCGGGTGGCGCTCCATTGCCAGGGTGCGGGGAAACCTGGTTTCCCTTCTTCCTGCCGGCGGTCAATCGGGCGTGCAGCGCCCTTGCCTCCGCGAAGAGACCGGTGTGTAAGACGCCGGATCGCGCCCCGGGGTTGCACGGCGCGCGCGCCAGTGCCACAGCGCAAAGCCTCCCAGGAGCGCCAGCAAGGCCACTGCCAGCGTGGGCCACTCCAGCGCCGCGCCGAAGGGCGGCAAATCGGGCTGTAGTGCCAGGAAGGGTGTGACCAGCGGGTCCGTGATGCCGTATAACCATGCAAAGGCCGGGTTATCCGGCCGGGCGGCCAGGGCGCGGGCCACCAGCCGCGCCAGCAGCAGGGCCTCCAGCACGCCGGTGAACCAGACGAGCCAGTTTACGGCAAGGAGCTTATTGAGGGGCGCAAACGTCATCTCTGCTCCGGTCGGCCTGGCGGCTGCGCCGCACCATGACGGGATGCCAGCGAGGTTCTCGGGAAGGCGAAGCCCTCCCAGACCCTCCCCACGGGCAGGGGCATGGGAAAACCTGGTTTCCCCGTGATCCTGCTGTAAGCGCCATGTCAGCCCTCTATGACTTAAGACCTATGGCACTGGTAACGCACTTCTGATACACTGTACATCAGCATACCACAGAGCCGTTCGCATCATCATTCCGTTCACTCACCCGATCAGGCGCAACGCGACGAAGGGGAACCGCCGTGATCCACGCCACCACCCATGCCGGCGCCGAGGGCGCCCTGTACGAGCGAACCGTTCCGGTGCGCCGGATCGGCCCGCGCACCTTGAACGTCTTGATCGGGGTTGAACTGCTCCTGCTGTTAAGCGCGCTGGCGTGGGCGCTGCTGTACCTCCTGCCTCCTGCCACCCCCCTGGCGGCCCCTACCGATCTGCGACCGGTGGTGGACGCCATTCGCGACCGGCTGAGCGGCGCGGTTGCCGACCCGCTGGTGCCCGTGGGCAACGGCCATAGCGCCCGAGCAAGCAATCTGCGCGGCTTTCGAGTGGACGGCAACGTCTACTACTACTACGTCGAGGGCGCGAAGAACTTCGACCCCCTGAGCCGCGGCGTCATCGGCCAGGACGAGGTCGAGATCCTGCTGCGTGAGGAGAGCGGCGAGCGAACCTTCGTTATTTACCGCGTGTACTGATTAGAGCTTGCGCTTTCCCTCGCGCCAGTCGCCCCAATCGCGTTCCTCTGCGGCGCGAATGGCCCGGCGTCTGGCCGCCCGCCGCGACAGGGGGATGACCTCCTGCAACACGGCGTAGAGTTGCTCTTCGAGTTGGGGATGGGCGGCCAGGGCCCGTTGCATCACCGTCGCATCGAAACCACGCGCGTGCAGGAGGCGCGCCAGACGGCGCGCCTCGTCCGTGTCGCCGGCCAGCAACGCGGCGACGAGTTGTTCTTCGAGTGAGGGAGGTACGTCCATACGCGCTCCGGCAGAGGTGCGGGGAAACCCGGTTTCCCCACGCCGCTGTCCAATGGGAGGGGGTGTCCAACCCCTCGTGTCTGGGAACGTGCTGAATGCGCCACTACGCCGTCAACAGGATCGGCCCATCATCGGTGATCGCCAGGGTATGCTCGAACTGTGCCGAGAGCGACCCATCGGCGGTGCGCACCGTCCAGCCGTCGCGGTCGAGTTTTGTATCCGGACGCCCGGCGTTGATCATTGGCTCGATGGTAAAGACCATGCCGGCCATAATTTTGCGCGTATTGCGCGGCTCGTCGTAGTGGAGCACGGTTGGCTCTTCGTGCAGGTTCCGCCCGAGGCCGTGACCGGTATACTCGCGCACCACCGAGAAGCCCGCCGCCTCGGCGTGGCGCTGGATGGCCGCGCCGATGGCCCGCAGGGTGTTGCCCGCGTAGGCCTGCTCGATGCCCACCTCCAGACACTGGCGCGCCGTATCCAGCAGGCGCCGCGTGGCCGGACTGACCTCTCCAACCGGGAAGGTCTCGCAGGCATCGCCGATCCAGCCATTGAGCCGCAGGCCAATATCAATGCCGATAATGTCCCCCTCGCGCAGGCGCTCCTTCTTGCTCGGAATGCCGTGGCAGATCACATCGTTCACGGATGCACAGATCGTGCCGGGGAAGGGTGGAGTATTCGACCAGCCGCGCCGGCTGGGGGGCACGTAGCCTTTGTAGACCGGCTCGGCGCCGTGTTTACGAATGAACTCCTCGGCAATCGCATCCAGCTCCGCCGTCGAGACACCCGGCCGAATATGCTCGCGCAACACCTCGAAGGTTGCCCGCACCAGCCGCCCGGACTCGCGCAGCAACTCGATCTGCCGCGGGCTTTTCAATGTGATTGCCATCGTGCTACCTTTCATCGCTCATCTGCTACGTAACAGTATACTCTATCGCCAGGCGAAGGAGGATGGGGAACCCCGGGGCCCCGGGGCTTGTGCAACGTCGGCCTCCCTCGGCGAGGTGTGGGGCGGCGTGGCCGCCCCATAGACTTTGCGTCAGCCCGGGGACGAACCCGGGGCGCCCCACGCCCCTGCCCGTCGGAGGACGGCGACGCTGCCCGGCCCGCCCGCGGGGAGGGCTGCGCTTTCCCAGGAACATCCTCGCCCCCCACGTGGGCGGTGTCGCTGCCCGGAGCCTCAAGCAATTTTTTCACCGTTGACATTCAAAGGGAAACCCTGGTAGAATGAATACCGCTTGTTTCCGATCCAGCAGCGCATGTATTATTCACCTATTTTAACCTCCTGATCGTTCTGCGCTTTTATACGGTTCTTCACGTCATGGCAATGCACCGCTTCTCGCGTCCGCCGCGAGCCGCCCTGGTTGCTGGTCTGGCGCTGATGTGCGCCGCCTGTGTGCCCAATCCACCCGCGGCCACCCTGCCAACCCTGCCGGCGATCCTCGACATCACGCCCGCGCCCACCCTCGACGTGGACGCGACGGCCACGGCCCTCGCCTCGCTGGAACGCCCCACGCCCACCCCTGCGGCGCTCTACACCGTCCAGCCTGGCGACACCCTCAGCGCCATCGCCGAACGCTTCAATACCACGGTGGACGAACTGGTGGCCGCCAACGGCCTGACCGACCCCAACGCGCTGCAGACGGGGCAGACCCTGTTGATCCCTTCGCTCCTGCGGACGCCGGTGGTCGGTTCGCCGGCGCCGCCGGGAACGCCGACGCCCACCCTCGCCACGCCCTGATGGGACCCGGGGCTTGCCCCACGGACTTCGCACAAGCTCTGCGGTCGTAGGGTCGTAGGTTCACTCCTTGACACAAATCCGTTCCTTCGTTATAGTACCAGTGTTGGCCATTCCACAACCATGTAAGCCGTCCAGGCGCGAAGGAGGTGATGCCCATGAATGATAGTAAGCGTATGGGCGTCGCCGCTGGTGAGGCCCGCTAGGTCTTACCGAACCGGCGACCCCGCATCCTGCGAAACGCCCCTGCTGAGCAGGGGCGTTTGTCATGCGAGGCGCTTGCGCGATGTGTTTAGGAGGGCCTGGCCCTCCCCGGGGGCGCTGCGCCAACGATGGGTCCAGAAAGAGCTTCCTGGGAGGGCGTTGCCCTCCCACACTCTCCCGGCGAGCAGGGGTGCGGGGGTAGGGGGAAACCAGGTTTGCTCTTCAGGGGTCGCGCACGGCTTCGTAGACAATGCGTGGGGCCTCGGGGGGCGCTGGTTCCCAGGACGGCGCGCGGCGCGCGGCGAGGCGCAATTCGGCCCCGGCGAGGGCATCCAGCACCTCCGCGTCGCTCCAGGCCCGCTCGACGTGCCGCTCCTCCCCGCGTCGCCAGCGTCCATCCTCGCGGGTGAACCAGACCACGCGCCCCCGGGCCAGGCGCGCCGGGGCATCGTAGGCGAGCCGGTGGTAGACCAGGAGGCCATTGGCATCGTACACGACCTGGTCCAACCCCTCCCCCCATGTGGCAAACTCGTGCTCGGTGTTGAGGTCGAAGATCAGGCGCCCGCCGGAACGTAGCAGGCGCGCCGCATCGCCGATGGCCAGCGCCAGATCCCCTTCGCCGGTGAGGTAGTTGAGACTATCGTAGAGGCAGGTGATCAGGTCAAACGACGCCGGCGCAAGCGTCTCGTCCACGGGCAGGCGCCGGATGTCGGCGGCGAGCCAGGTGACGGGCAGATCGCCAGCGCGGGCGCGCGCAATGGCTAGCATGGCCTCCGAGCGATCGACGCCCACCGTTGCCGCGCCGCTGGCAGCGAAGACCAGGGCCGCGGCACCAGTGCCGCAGGCCAGGTCGAGGACCCGTTCGGGCCGGGCGGGCAAAGCGGCGAGGATGCGTCGCGCCAGCGCCTCGGCGAAAGCGCCCTGGCCGATAGCGTCATAGATCGGAGCGTAGCCGGCATAGATGTCGGACATGGGCGTCGGGCGGGGCACCGGGGCCGGTGTTCACGATGACAAAACCGGAGCCGCATGGCTCCGGCTTCCTGGCGACCCCGGCGCGACTCGAACGCGCGACCTTTTCCTCCGCAGGGAAACGCTCTAATCCACTGAGCTACGGGGTCTTGTTTACTTCAGCGGCATAAGTATACCACGTTCAGAGGGTTCGCGCAACCGGGGAGCGGATTGTCGGAGGCGGACTTTGCATCAGCGGCCAACCCGCCCCGTGCCGGGGTAGAGCCGGCCCGCCGGGCCGGCTCTACGCCACCCCCTGCCGGGGCAACGACGGCCCGGCGGGCCGCCTCTACGGCACCCCGTGGCGCGTCCCTCATTGTCGCGGTCCGGGGCGCACGACCGTTGCCGGCAGGGTCATGGGCACGCGGGTTTCATGCAGGAACTTGCGTCACACCCGGCTCTGCAACTCGCCTTGACCCGGTTACACCCCTCTGCTACACTGTGCTCCCATAGGCACTCGTAGGCTTGCTTATGGCACAGATCGTCATCAAGGCCGGACGCGAGCGGCCCATCCAGCAGCGGCACCCGTGGGTTTTCTCAGGGGCAATTGCGTCGGTCCGTGGCAACCCTGCCGATGGCGCGGTAGTGGATGTTCTCGGCCCCGACGGCGCCTGGCTCGCTCGTGGCTTTTGGAGCAGCCAGTCACAGATCCGCCTGCGCGTTGCCACCTGGGAGGCCACCCAACCCCTCGATGAGCACTGGCTGCGCGAGACCATCGCCCGCGCCGTGCGTGGACGCGCTGGCCTGGCGGACGACGACGAGACCGCCTGCCGGCTGGTCTTCAGCGAAGCCGATGGACTCCCCGGCCTGATTGTGGATCGCTACGGCTCCCATCTGGTGATCCAGTTGCTGACCCAGGGCATGGCCACGCGCGCCAGCGCGGTGACTGCCACCCTCGTCGCCTTGCTGCAACCCCGGGGCATCTACGAACGCAGCGACCCCGAGATCCGCGAGAAGGAGGGCCTGCCCGCCCGCGAAGGGCCGCGTTGGGGCGCAGCGCCGCCCGAGCGCCTGACCGTGCGCCCGATCATCCTCCCCGGTATGTGCGGGGACCGACCCGCACTCCTTGCCGACCTCCGCGGCGGCCAGAAGACCGGCTTCTATCTCGACCAGGCGATCAACCGCGCCCGCGTGGGCGCCTACTGCCAGGGCGCCGAGGTGCTCGACGGTTTCGCCTACACTGGCGGCTTCAGCGTGTACGCCGCCCGCGCTGGCGCCGCCGCGCTGACGCTGATCGACTCCTCGGGGCCGGCTCTGGCCCTGGCCCGCGCCAATCTCGACCTGAACGGCCTCGCCACGCCCGCCGACCTGATCGAGGGCGATGTCTTCCGCGTTCTGCGCGCGTACCGCGCCGCCGGGCGGCGCTTCGACGTGATCATCCTCGACCCGCCGAAATTCGCCCACAGCCAGACCCAGGTCGAACGCGCCGCGCGCGGCTATAAGGACATTAACTTGCTCGCGTTGCAACTCCTGCGCCCCGGGGGCCTGCTGGCCACCTTCAGTTGCTCGGGGTTGGTTTCGGCGGAATTGTTTCAGAAGATCGTCTTCGGCGCGGCCCTCGATGCCCGCCGCGACGTGCAGATCGTCGAACGCTTCACCCAGGCGCCCGACCACCCGGTGTTGTTGAGCTTTCCCGAAAGCGAATACCTGAAGGGGTTGCTCTGTCGCGTCTGGTGAGGTATGTCTTCGTGAGAGGGTGTCCGGTCACCCAACACCGGTTGGAGGAGGGTGGGGAAACCAGCTTTCCCCACGCCCCGCCTGAAGGGAGGGCCAGGCCCTCCCGGAAAGCAGACGTCCCCCGTAGCAGGAGGGTCTGGGAGGGTCAGGCCCTCTCAGGAAAATATTTTTAGCATCCCTGTTGGACATCTGAGCAGCGAAACCAACGACAAACAACCAATGAACTACGCCATCTTCGAAGACGGCCACATTGCCAGCCCCCGGGGCTTCCGGGCCACGGGGATCTCCTGCGGGCTGAAGGACGGCAGCAAGGCCCGTGACCTGGCGCTGGTCTATTCCCTGCACCCGTGCCGGGTTGGCGCGCTGTTCACCACCAATCTGATCCAGGCCGCGCCCGTGTTCTTGAGCCAGGCAATCCTCTCGCGTAACCGTGAGGCCATCCGCGCCGTGCTGATCAACGCCGGGCAGGCCAATGCCGGCACGGGCCAGTCTGGTCTCAACGACGCGGTGGAGTGCGCCAAACTGGGGGCCGATGAACTGGAGATCCCCCGCGACGCCGTGCTGCTGATGTCAACCGGCATGATTGGCGTGCCCCTGCCGATGAAGCGCATGCGCGAGGGCATCCGGCGCGCGGTCAGCGAACTCGACAGTGGCGGCGGGCGACGGGCGGCTCTGGCGATGCTCACCACCGACTCGCGGCCCAAGGAACGGGTCTACCGCATCCAGATGCGCGAGGGCCAGCGAATCACCCTGGCTGGCATGGCCAAGGGCACGCGCCTGATCCATCCCCGCCTCGCCACCCTCCTCTGCCTGATCACCAGCGACGTGGCCATCGAGCAGCGCCTGCTCCAACAGGCCCTGCACCACAGCGTCGCCCGCACCTTTAACCGCCTGAACCTTAACGGTGACAGCAGCCCCAACGACACGGTGGCGATCCTGGCGAATGGCGCCGCCGGGACACCAACCATCAGCGATGCCCGTTCGCCGGAGTTTGACGTCTTTCAACGGGCCTTGACCGCCCTCTGCGCGGATCTCACCCAGCAGATCGTGCGCGATGCCGCAGAGAATGGTAAGATCATTCATGTGCGGGTGCGAGGGGCCGCCAGTGAAACGATGGCCCGACAGGTGGCTGACGCTATCGCTGGTTCACAAGCGGTCCGCTCCCTGTTACATCGTGGTTCGGTCGATTGGGGGCCATTTCTGGCGGCCATTGGCGGGAGTTGCGCCGATCTGCGCCCGGAGTTGCTGGGACTGCGCCTCGGCCCGCTGCTGGTGTTCAACGAAGGCGCCGCCGTGCCGTTCGAGAGCGCGACCATGCTGCAGGTCCTCTCGGCGCCTGAAATCGAGGTGACCGTGGATCTCAATGTGGGCCCGGTTGACCTGAACCTGTGGACCTGTACGTGGC
>JAOACN010000703.1 GCA_026417815.1 Chloroflexaceae bacterium
GCCCTGGTGGCAGACGTGGTGGTTCACCCTGCTGGCCGGCGCGGCGATCCTGTCCGTGCTGGCCGGAGGGATCGGGCTGCGGCTGCGCGGGGAGAAACGCCAGCGGCGCCGGCTGGAGGCCGAGGTCGCCGCCCGCACGGCGGCCCTGACCGCTGCCAATGCCGGCCTGGAGCGCCAGATACAGCTTGAGCGCACCCTGATCGTGAGCCTCGACCTTGGCACGCTGCTCGGCGGCATCCTCGAGCAGATCGAAGAGGTGGCGCCCTTCAGCACCGCGGCGATCTTCACCGTCGAGGACCGGTCGCTCACGCTCCGCGCGCTGCGGAGCGACGACCTGGCGCCGGGTAGCGTTCCGGCGCGGCTCGACCTGGAGCAACTCCCGCAGCTAGGCCCGGTGCTGGCCGGGGGGCGCGTGCAGGTGCTGCGCCGGGCCGATGCCAGCAGCGAGGCCATCAACTACCTCGCCAGGATGTTTGGGCAGCCGGTGCGCGCGCAGACGTGGCTGGTGGCGCCGCTGGTGGTGCAGGAGCGGGTGATCGGCGCGCTGGCGCTGGCGCACCCGCAGCCCGATGTCTATGGCGCAACCGAAGTGGCGCAGCTCGAGCCGTTCGTCAGCCCCGTCGCGCTCGCGCTGGAGAACGAGCGGCTGCGGCAGCAGGCCCGCAGTGCCGCAATGCTCGCGGAGCGCGCCCGCATGGCCCGCGAGTTGCACGATGCCGTCACCCAGACCCTCTTCTCCGCCAGCCTGATCGCCGAGGCCCTGCCCGACGCCATCGAGCGCGACCGTGAGCGCGCGGCCCGGGGCGCCGCCGAACTGCGCCGGCTGACCGCCGGGGCCCTGGCCGAGATGCGCACACTGCTGCTCGAGCTACGCCCCCGGTCCCTGACCGAGTTGTCGCTGGGCAGGCTGGTACAGATCCTGGCCGCCTCGCTCCGTACCCACAGCGCCCTCACCGTCACCGTAACGGTCGAGAACGACTGCACGCTGGCGCCGGAGGTGCAACTGGCCTGTTACCGCATTGTCCAGGAGGCGCTCAACAACGTAGTGAAGCACGCCGCCGCGGCACAGGTTGAGGTCACGCTGGACTGCACCCCGGCGGAGGTGCTGCTGCGCGTGTGCGACGATGGCCGCGGCTTCGACCCGGCCCGGGCGTCGCGCGGCGGCCTGGGCCTGGACATCCTGCGGGAGCGGGCGAACGAGATCGGGGCGCAACTCACGATTGAGAGCGCGCCGGACGCGGGCACGACCGTCCTCCTTCGCTGGCAGGCGCGCGATGGGTCGTCGTAGGGCCGAAGCATTGGCGCAGTAGGGCCGAAGCATTGGCGCAGCCAATGCTTCGGCCCTACGGGGGTGACCAACCCACCGTATGACCGGGTTCAGGTCGATTGGGACGCCGAATACGGCATTCGAAAATCCGAAATGGTATGAGGCGAGGAGAACCCAATGACCTCCCTGGCAGGCGAATTGCTGCCGATGATCCTCGGCAACGTCCTGGCGCCGCTCTGGCTCATTATCGTCCTGTTGCTGCTCGCCAGCCCGGGTGGGCTCGCCAAGGGGGCCGGTTTCGTCCTCGGCATGACCCTCACCCGTGTGGTGCAGGGCGTGCTCTTCGGCGTGGTCTTCGCCGCCTCAGCAGACGAGACGGCGGGCGGCGGCGCCCCTGTGGCTGCGACCATGAAGCTGCTCCTCGGCATTCTGCTGTTGATCGCCGCGTACAAG
>JAOACN010000707.1 GCA_026417815.1 Chloroflexaceae bacterium
ATTTTGGATTGGGCGCGGCGCGAGGGGTAGGGGGAAACCAGGGTTCCCCATGCTCGGTGGGAGAGTGCGGGTGGGCGAAGCCCTCCCGGAGGCTGCGGTTCACGCCCGCGGGGCAGGGGATGCCAGCGTCCGCAGGAAGGCAAACTTGACCACCTCGAACCAGGCCATCGTCAGGCAGAGGAACAGGCCGAGGGCCCCGTCGCGCCAGCCGCCGAGGCGCACGTAGCGGCGCCAGAACTCACGGGCGGGAGCGCCGAGGAAGTTGCGCCAGCGAGTGCGCCGGCCCGCTTCGGCCAGGATGCGGGCCTCGGCCAGGGCGTAGCGGCTCTGTTTGATCCACAGTTCGTCGAGGCGCTCGATGTTGAGGTGAACCAGGTGGGCGTGGAGCGTCCCCGGCGGGCCGGCGAGGTGCGGGTACTCGTGGACGTGGCGGCGCTCGTCGTAGCGAGCGGCGTCGCGACGGAGCAGCCGCAGTTGATGGTCGGGATACCAGCCGCCGCCGCGCAGGGGGCGGCCGAAGAACAGGTTGCGACGGGGGATCCAGTAGCCGTCGCAGGGCGACGGCGAGGATTGCAGCACGGCGCGGATCTCGGCGGCGAGTTCGGGGGTGACGCGCTCATCGGCGTCGAGGAAGAGCACCCAGGGGCCGCGGCTGAGGGCCAGGGCCTGGTTGCGCTGGGCGGGAAAGCCGCGCCAGGGCGCGGGGATCACCGTGGCGCCGTGGGCGGCGGCGACCGCGGCGGTGCGGTCGGTGGTGCGCTCATCGAGCAGCACGAGGACCTCGTTGGCCAGGCCGGCCACGCTTGCCAGGCAGGCGCCGATGTGGCGCTCCTCGTCGCGGGCGATGATGGCTACGGTCAGTTCCATGGGTCATGGTACCCTGTCGGCGAGAAAGAGGCTCTGGGAGGGGCTGCGCCCCTCCAAACCTCCCCTACGGGAAGGGGGCTCCTTGCAAGGCTCATTCGAGCATAAACCTGGACAGGGGGAGTGTCCAGGCTCTCAGGTGTAGGGTTTTTCGAGCGAGAAGGGGTTTTCGGCATTCCAATGCGCTTGCGATCCTCACCCCTCTGCCCCCCTCTCCACCATAGGTGGAGAGGGGGAGTTGGGCGTCCCAATGCCCCAGATCGCGAATGTGACGCGAGGATGCGCCGGAAAACCCTACACCTGAGAAGAGTGTCCAGGAGGGCGCGGCCCTCCCGGGCACTCCCCCGTCCTACATCGAAAGCGACCCCTTGCGAAACTCGGAGCGGTCGAGGCGGGCATTGATCAGCACGGGGCGGCCGGCGCGGGCGCGGGCGCGGGCCTCGGCCAGGGTGTCGGCAATCAGTTCGGGGTCGTCGAGCAGCAGACCCTCGGCGCCGAGACCCTCGGCGGCGCGGTGGTAGGCCGAGGGGGCCAGAGCGGTGCCCACGTCGTCGCCCAGGATGGCCACCTGGTCGCGGGCGATCTGGGTCCAGCCGGCGTCGTTGCCCACCACGCCGATGATGGGGAGGCCGTGGCGGGCGAAGGTGTCGAACTCGGCCAGGCTGTAGCCGAAGGCTCCGTCGCCGAAGAGCGTCCAGATCTCGGCCCCGGGGCGGGCCAGGGCGGCCCCGAGGGCGAAGCCGGCGCCGACCCCCAGGGTGCCGAACGGCCCGGGATCGAGCCAGCGGAGGGGGCCGCGGGGGCTGATGGTGTAGGCTGCGGTGGCGACGAAGTCGCCCCCATCGCCGATCACGATGGCCTCATCGGGGAGGGCGGCCTCGATCTCGCGGCAGAGGTGCAGGGGGTTGAGGTAGGCGCCCCGTTCGGCGGCCATACGGGCGATCTCGGCCTCGCGCTCGGCGTCGCGGGTGCGGAGCCGTTCGCGCCAGGCCTCCCAGCGCGCGCCGTCCTGCACCCGTCCGGCCAGGGCGCGGAGGGTGCGCCCGGGGTCGGCATGGAGCGCCAGGGTCGGGCGGCGATTGAGGAACAGCTCGTCGCGGCTACGATTAACGGCGATGTACTGCGCGTCGCGGCGGATGTGGCGCCCGTAGTCGAGGCGAAAATCGCAGGGCACGCCGGCCAGGAGCACCAGATCGGCCTCGCGCAGGGCGGCGCGGCGCTGGTGGCGCATAACCAGGGGATGGGCGCGTCCCAGCAATCCGCGCGCCCCGCCGGAGAGATACACCGGCGCGCCCAGGGCGATCACGGCGCGGGCCAGGTCGTCCACCGCGTCGGCCTCGAGCAGGGCCTGCGCGCCGATGAGCAGCAGGGGCTGGCGCGCGGCGGCGAGGAGGGCGGCGGCCCGCTCCAGGGTCCGCGGCGGGGGCAAAGGCGGCGCGGCGGCCCGTGGCGCGGCGACGCGCACCCGGCGCGACCCGGCGAAGAGGCGAGCCAGGTGGACGTTCAAGTACAGCCGGGTGGCGCGGGCGGCGAGGCTGGTTCCCTTCGCCGCGCCCAGGTAGAGCTGGCGCACCGCCTCCTGAGGGTAGAGCAGGTCCACCGGACACTCCAGAAAGACCGGGCCGGGCACGCCCCGTCGGGCCTCGTCGAAGGCCCGTTCGAGGAGGGGGGCCAGTTCGGCCACGCGGCGGGCGGCGGCGGCCCACTTCACGTGGGGGCGCAGGAGGGCCATCTGGTCAATGTCTTGCAGCGCGCCACGGCCCTTGAGCAGGGTCGCGGCGGCCCCGCCGAGGAGCACCAGGGGCGACCGGGCGATCTGGGCGTTCTTCACCGCGGTGATCGTATTGGTGAGCCCCGGCCCGGCGGTGACGGCCGCCACCCCCGGGCGGCCCGTTAGCCGGGCCATGGCATCGGCGGCGAAGACCGCAGTGGCCTCGTGGCGCGTGTCAATCACGCGGATGCCCCGCTGGCGGCAACCGACCAGGATCGGCGAAATGTGACCCCCGCAGAGCGTAAACAGCGCGCGCGCGCCCTGGGCCTCCAGAACCCGCGCAATCACTTCACCCCCGTGCATGGCGCCTCCGATGGATGGTATGCGGCTGGTATCATACCATAGGGCGCCCAGGAGGGCAGGGGAGCGGGGAAACCCGGTTTCCCCATGGCCCCAACGGGTGTTGGGGCCGCCAGCGGCTCCCGCAGGCAGGGGCGCGGGGAAACCCGGTTTCCCCGATGTTCGGGAGAGGCCACCCCCGCGACTGGAACCGGGCTGTGCTACAATAAGCGAAAGCGACGCAACGCAGGGAGCCTATGCCGGAGTACATCGCCACGATTGGCCTGGAGATCCACGCCCAGGTGCGGACGGCCTCGAAGATGTTCGACGGGTGCAGCGCCGACTACGCCGGCAGCCCGCCGAACAGCCGCGTGTCGGTGGTGAGCCTGGGGTTGCCCGGGGCGCTGCCGGTGGTCAACGCTAAAGCCATCGAGTACGCTGCCCTCTCGGGGCTGGCGCTGAATTGCACGGTCAACCAGCGGTCGATCTTCAGCCGTAAGTCCTATCCCTACCCCGATCTGCCGAAGGGGTTCCAGATCACCCAGTACGACGAGCCGCTGTGTTCGGACGGCTGGATCGAGATCCGCCTGGCTTCGGGGGCCACGAAACGCATCGGCATTGAGCGGCTGCACATCGAAGAGGACACCGGGCGCCTGATCCACGCCGACGACGGCTCCTCGCTGATTGACTACAACCGCAGCGGCGTGCCGCTGATGGAGATCGTCACTCGCCCCGACATCGCCAGCCCCGAGGAGGCGCGGCTGACCTTCGAGAAGATCCGCCAGATCCTGGTATGGATCGGGGTGAACAGCGGCAACCTGGAGGAAGGCGCCCTGCGCTGCGACGCCAACGTGAGCGTTCGTCCGGCGGACCAGGCGGCCTACGGGGCCAAGGTGGAGATCAAGACCATCAACTCGTTCCGCTTCGTGGAGCGGGCGCTGGCCTTCGAGATCCAGCGGCAGATCGCGGTGCTCGAAGGCGGCGGCGTAGTGACCCAGGAGACCCGCGGCTGGGACGAGTTTCGCGGCGAGACGGTGGGGCAACGCTCCAAGGAGTACGCCCACGACTACCGCTACTTCCCGGAGCCGGACATTCCGCCGCTCGTGCTGAGCGCGGAGTGGATCGCGGCGCGGCGGGCCGAGTTGCCGGAGTTGCCCGACGCGCGCCGGGCACGCTTCGAGAGCGGGTACGGCCTGAGCTTCCAGGACGCCGACCTGCTCACCCTGGAGCGCCCCATCGCCGACTACTTCGAGGCGGCGGTGGCGGCGGCGCGGGAAGTGGGCGGCACGCCGAAGGACGTGGCGAACTGGGTGTTGAACGAGGGCTTCCGGCTGCTGAAGGAACGCAACGAGCCGGCCCTGCGCCTGGTGGAGCGTATGCCGGTGGCCCACCTGGCTGCGCTGATTGACCTGGTGGCGAAGGGCAGCATCAACCGCAATGTGGCCAAGCAGGTCTTCGATGCCAGCTTCGACAGCGGGGCCGACCCGGCCCGTCTCGTGGCCGAGCGAGGGTTGACGCAGATCAGCGACAGCGCGGCCCTGGCGGCAGTGGCGCGCGAGGTGATCGCCGCCAACCCCAAAGTGGTCGCCGAGTACCGGGGCGGCAAAACCAGCGCCCTGCAGTACCTGGTCGGCCAGATGATGCGCGCCACCCGCGGGCAGGCCAATCCGCAACTGGCCCGCGAGTTGCTGGAGGCGGAACTGGCGGGGGAGGAGTAGGACAGCTTCTGCGGGAGGGTCCGGGAGGGCGTAGCAGTGTGTGAACGAAGTTTTTCGCTCAACCCACCCCCTTCCCAACCCTCCTCTCAGGTGTAGGGTTTTTCGAGCGAGAAGGGGTTTTCGGCATTCCAATGTGCTTCCGATCCTCACCCCCCCTACCCCCCTGCCCCCCCTCTCCACCGTAGGTGGAGAGGGGGGAGTTGGGCGTCCCAATGCCCCGGATGGCGAATGTGACGCGAGGATGTGCCGGAAAACTCTACACCTGAGAATCCCAACCCTCCCCCGCCGGGGAAAGGAAGTCGGCTCCTCCCCCCAACAGGGGGAGGCCGGGAGGGGGGCGGAAAGGCCAGGAAACTTCGTTCCCAGACCAGTAGCCCTCCCAGAAACGTAACCCGCTACCCTGGTTATCCGGCCAGGCGCCCGGCGCCTGGCGACACACCGATGAGCACAGAAGACGACAGGCGAACCCCCGGCCCCATCGAGTTGATCGACTCGGCGCGGACGAAGTACACCGCGGCCCTGGGGCGCCTGCGGCGGGGCCACCTCGAACTGGCGTTGTTGAGCCTCCACGGCAGCGTGGAGGATGCCCTGCGCGCCCACGGGCTACGCCTGAACCTGCCGGCGGCGCGCGAGGCGTTTCCCGACCTGCTCGAGGCGCTGACGCGGGTGACGCTGGGGCCGTTGAGCCCCGCCGAGGCCGAGGGGGTGCGGCGCATGCACCGGCTGCGGGGGCGCATCGCCCACGGCGAGCAGGTGGTGGTGGCCGCCGAGACAATTGACGCCTACCGGCGCCTGGCAGCGCGGCTGTTGCCGCGCTACGGGGTCATGGTAACCCCGCCGGACGAGGAACCGGGGGCGACCCTGCTGGCGGGGAGCGCCCATGTGGAGGAGCGGGAGGCGACGAGGGGGCGGGCCGAGGTGACGCTGCGGCGCGGGCCGCGCGACGCGCGCGTGGCGACAGTGGACGGCGGGCCGCGCCGGGAGCGCACCGTGTACCCCGACGCGGAGCTGGCGCGCTACGTGGGGCGGGTGCGGCCGAGTCGCGCCACGAGCGAGTTGCCCCTGGCGCGGCAGCTCAACCGCGGGCCGGAGGCTATGTGGAACGGCGCGCCGGTCTGGCTCTTGCCGACGCTGATCGTGCTCAGCATCTTCCTGGTGGGGGCGGTGATCTCCATCGGCCTGCAGCAGCGCAGCGCGGCCCCGCCGATGCCCACGGCGGTCCTGGCGCCAACGGCGGGCCTGCCAGGCAGCCTGGCCCGGTCGCCCGTGGCCGTCCCGGCGCCGGGGGAGGAGGGCGGCGCGGCGCCGGGGGGCGAGGCGGGCGCGGCCCCGCCGACCGCGGCGGTGTTGCCTCCCTTTACCGCGGGCCAGACGGTGTACGTGCGCGGGGACGTGGAGGTGTTGAGCGTGCGGGCCAACCCGGGCACCGCCGCCGACAACGTGGTCATCTTCGGCCTGGGGCCGGGAACGGCGGTCGAGGTGCTGAGTGGCCCCGTCGAGGCGGACGGCTACACCTGGTGGCAGGTGCGCAGCCCGCTGGGCGAGGGCTGGTGCGCGGGGCAGTATCTGGAGGCGCGGTAGGGGCTGTCTCTTATACACATCT
>JAOACN010000003.1 GCA_026417815.1 Chloroflexaceae bacterium
GCGGCACCCAGGCCGGCCGGCCCGTGACGCGGTGCAGGGCCTCGGCCACGTCGCCCGCCGCCCAGATGTCGGGCAGATTCGTCCGCTGGTGATCGTCCACCGCCACCGCCCCGGTCGGCCCCAGGGCGATGCCCGCGGCGCGGGCCAGTTCCACGTTCGGCTTGACCCCCACGGCCAGGATCACGATTTCGGCGGGGATGCGCTGCCCCCCGGCCACCACCTCGCGTACCCGTTCATCACCGCCGAAGCCCTCAACCGGCTGATCCAGGCGCACGTCCACACCCTGCCGCGCCAGTTCGGCCTGCACATGGCTGGCCATCTCGGGGTCCAGGTTCGGCAACACCTGCGGCAGCCGCTCCACCAGTGTGAGCTGAATGCCGTGGGCATCGAGGGCCTCTGCCATCTCTAGCCCGATGTAGCCCCCGCCGATGATCACTCCGCGCGTGGGACGATGCTCGCGGATCCACTGCTGGATCGCCAGCGCGTCTTCTACTGTCCGCAGGGTGAAAATGCCCGGCAGGTTCACCCCGGGAAAGGGCGGACGGCTCGCTGCGCCGCCGGTCGTCAGCACCAGGGCATCCCAGCGATCGCGGAACTCCGTCCCGTTGTTCAGGTTGCGCACCAGCACCGTCCTGCCCGCCGGATCGATCTCCAGCACCTCGTGGCACACCAGGGCGGTGATGCCCTGCTTTGCAAAGCGTTCCGGCGTGCGCACCACCACGTCCTCGACCCGGGCGATCTCGCCCTTGATGGCGTAGGGGAAGCCGCACGAACCGTAGCTCACGTACCCCGAACGCTCATAGGCCACGATCTCCAGCCCGGGATCACTGCGTCGCGCCTTCGCCGCCGCGCTCATCCCCGCCGCCACTCCTCCGATAATGATCACTCGTTTTGCCATCTGGATACCTCACGGTCGCTCCATTGCGTACCCGGCCGCGGCCCAGGCGCGCATGCCTCCTTCAACATTCGCCAGATTGGTAAAGCCGGCCCGCGCCAGTTGCTCGCAGGCGGTGCGGCTGCGGTTCCCCGATCGGCAGATGCACACGATTGGACGCTGGCCGTCCAGTTCCCCCATACGTCGTGCCAGTTCGGGGAGAGGTATCAGCATTGAGCCGGCCACGTGCCCGTCCTGAGTGTACTCCTCTGGCGAACGCACGTCCAGCAGAATGAGCGGCTCGCGGGCCTCGAGACGGGCCTTTAACTCGGCGACGGAGATATTGGCGTAGCTGCCCGGCCCCGGGGCGGGCCCCGCCGGGCGCGTCGCCACGCCGCAGGCGCCCAGCGTCAGCGCCGCCAGCGCCAGCAGAACGAGACGAAACAACTCGCGCATACCTGACCTTTCTCTCATTGCGCGCCCCCGGCGCGCCAGGACACCATGCCCCTGCCCGATCAGTGGTCTGTGCATTAAGTCTTACCGGTTCTAGTCACCCCGAGCGCAGCGAGGGGTCTACTGCATCAGGAGGCGGAAGATATTTCCCCTTCGCTTCGCTCAGGGCTTCGGCGTCTTCGCTCAGCATGACCGGGCGGGCAAAATACCGGGAAACTATGTTCACAGACTAATCAGAGGGTCGGGACGGCCTCCGCCTCACACGAAAACACCTCATTAGATGCCTGGCCCCCCTGGCGTGTTACAACCCGCTCGGCACGGCGGAAACACCCGGTCCGCTGCGTCCATGGCACACGGGCAACGTGAACCAGAAGCGCGCGCCCCGGCCGGGCGCGCTCTCAACCCCCATCCTGCCCCCCTGGAGTCGTACCAGTTCATGGGCAATTGTCAGCCCCAGGCCGCTGCCGCCGTGTTCTCGCGCGCGGCCCCGATCGGCCCGGTAGAATCGCTCGAAGACGTGGGGAAGATCCTCGGGAGCGATGCCCGCCCCGGTGTCTTCAACCTCCAATCGCACCGATCCGTTCGCCCCGGCTGCCGCCCGCAGGGTGATATGGCCGCCAGCAGGAGTGTAGCGCAGGGCGTTGCTCAACAGATTGTGCAGCACCTGCGCCAGGCGCTCCGGGTCAGCCAGGGCTTCGGGAAGGTCGCCGGGGGTTTCGACGTGCAAATGCACTCCCTGCCCGGCGGCGAGGTCGGCGAAGAGCGCCGCCTCGCGCGCCAGCAGCGGCCCCACCGCCACAGGCTGCACGTGCAGGTCCAGCCGGCCCGCCTCGGCCAGCGAGAGCGTCCGCAGATCATCCACCAGCCGGCTCAGGCCCAGGCTGGCCTCGTAGATCCGCGCCACTTCGTCCCGGGTCAGAGGGTACACTTCATCGAGCATGGCCCGCAAATTGCCCTGGATGACCGTCAGCGGCGTGCGTAATTCGTGGGCGATATCGGCGACCATATGGCGGCGCTCGGCCTCGCCGGCCGCAAGCGCTGCGGCCATATCGTTGAAGGCCGTGGCCACCGTGCGCACCTCGGCCGGTCCGGCGACGGGCACACGTTCATCGAACTGGCCGGCGGCAATGCGCCGCGCGCCTGTGGCGAGGCGGCGCAGGGGCGCGGCAAGCCTCCAGGCAATCAGCAGGCCCAGGACCAGCCCTGCCCCCCCCGCCAGCGCCCCCGCCGTCCAGAAGGCGCCGTTCAGACTGTCGAGGAAACGTTGCGCCGCTGGCGGAAGCGCCGCCGCGCCGGACGCGCGCGCCACCAGATAACCAGCAACCTGGCCGTTGACCACTATCGGGATGGCCTGAGCCAGTTGCCAGGCGCTCAGCGCCTGCCCGGCAGCCAGGCCGCCACCGCCAACGACCACGCGCCCCTCGGAGTCGGTCAACACCACAACGCTCCACGGCGGTCCCCCCACCCCGCGCCCCGGTCGTTGCGCCGCGCCTGGTCCGCGTGCCAACAACGCCTCAACCCCCTCCCACGAACCGTATGTCGCGTAGTGCTCCGCCAGGCGCTCGACCAGACCGCTCTCGAGGGCCTGACTCTGAGCCAGGTAGCCGCGGAAGGTATCGCGGGCGCGGGCATTTGCCAGCGCCGCCACGGTCACGATGCTGACCAGCGCCACCAGCGCGAAGCCGAACGTCAGTTGCAACCAGAGACGGTTCATAGCGGCCGGTGCGTCCCCTGGCAAGGTTCAGAGAGTGAGGCGTTCCCCCGTGAGCGCCAGTCTGCAGCTTAACTCGTTCGAGCAGCAACCTGCCTACATGCCTGTCCAGCCGCGCCGCGCCCCATCCACAACCCCAAATCCCAAATCCCAAATCCCAAATCCAAAATCCGAGCCTACTCCACCCGCCGCAGCCGATACCCCACGCCGTACACGGTCTCGATCAATGGAGGTGCGCCGGGATCGCGCTCGATTTTCTTCCGCAGGTTCTTGATGTGGCTATCCACGGTGCGTTCCAGCCCCGCGTGGGCATACCCGAGGCCCTGCTCGATCAGCTCGGCCCGGGTGAAGGCGTGGCCAGGATGCCGCAGCAGCAACGCCAGCAGAGCGAACTCGGTGGGGGTCAGATCCACCTCTTCGCCGGCCACCGTTACCCGGTGAGCGTCGAGGTCGAGCGTCAGCGGGCCGTGCTGCAGGCGCTGCGCAGGGGACGGCGCCCCGGAGGCGCGGCGCAACACCGCGCGCACCCGAGCCACTACCTCGCGCGGGTTGAAGGGCTTGGTCACGTAATCATCGGCCCCGAGTTCGAGACCAACGATCCGGTCGGTATCCTCTACCCGCGCCGTCAACATAATGATCGGCAGCGCCGCCGTCCCCGGATCGGCGCGGAGGCTTCGCGCCAGATCCAGCCCATCGCGGTCGGGTAGCATCAGGTCGAGCACCAGCAGATCGGGGCGCTCGGTCTGGATCGCCCGCAGGGCGCTCGCCCCATCATACACGCAGACCGCGCGAAACCCGGCCTGCTCCAGATAGGCCCGCACCAGGCGCGCAATCTCGCGGTCATCATCAACTATCAACACTGTCTGTGCCATGGTGACCAGTGAACTGTTGCTCGAATGGGCGCGTCTGCGAGGGCGCAGCCCTTCACCCTCTTTGCGAGCGTTTCATCGCTTATCGTAAACAACCAGACGGCGAGTGAGGGTAAATACCTCACCCGCCGTCGTGAACATCAGGCTACCTGCGCGGGCCGCGCCCGGCCCCCCCGCGAGCCTGACCACCGCCCGCCGGCATGTTGTCGCAGACCCCATCACCATTCGCATCCACAAAGTTCTGCCCGGCGCCTCCCTGAACGGCGCGCGCGCCCTGCCCGGCAGGACCACGGACCGTGAACGGCTGGTCCAGGCGCGCGGTGATGGTGGCGCGCAGCGCGGCCAGGCGCGCGTCGGCTTCGGCGCGGGTCAGCACGCCAGCGGTGACGGCGGCGTTGAGCCGCTCGGCGCGCGAGGCGATGAAGCGATCAACGAACGCGGCAACATTCACACCGCCGGCCTTGAGCGCCTCGGCAAGCGTCGTGCCGCTTCGCAACTGCGCCACCAGCTCCACCCGGCTCACGCCAGGCTCCGTCGCCGCCATCCCAACCAGCGATTGCTCCGGCCCGCCCAGACGGGCGCGGGCCCACTGCGAGTTGCCGGCTGGCCCCTGCGCGAAGGCCCCGGTCGGGGCGCCCAGCGCCAGCAGCGCCACCAGGATGCCCATCGTTGCCAACGTTATCAGGCGTGTCATTACGGTCCTCCTTCGAGTGCTACCCGCTCCTGCGGGTCCCATCGTCACACCTTCACTGTAGCAAGCGTGTGTGGAGACTCGATGGAGAACGCCTGGAGGGTTCAAGGAACCCTCCAGGACGGCAATGCGACCCCGGCCCCCGTGAACTGCCGCGCGCCCCTGCCCGATAGCGAGGTGTGGGAGGGCCTTGCCCTCCCACGCAACCTCTTTTCCTCCCCGTGACGTGCGCACGGTGCACGGGCAGCGATGAATAAATAATCATATCCACCAGTATGGTATCGCCATCGATACGCTGAAGATAAACAGAAAGATAACCGGAGCATAACAATCATGTCAATATGAACGTTTTCATATCCGTATTCCTTGCTGGGGTCCTTGACGGTTGCTATACTTGGTAGCGCGAGAGATGGTTTCCTTTGAGGGGGAAATAGCGCCGCTTTACTTTGTTATTTCTCCTCTGTCGGTAGGTTTGGAGGGGCGAATTCCCTCTGAAAACCTCTTTCCAATGCGGCGCGGCTTCGCCGCATCGTACCAGAAAAGGAAGTCCTGCGGTAGCCATGGGCCCCCGCAATCCCGCCGAGACGAAGTCTCGTTGTAGCAACAGGGATTGACAACAAGGCACATGGGCCAAAACAAAAGAGCCGAAACTGCGTAGACGGAGGAATCCAATGGAATTCAAGGCGTTCGTGGGACTGCTCTGGCGCTGGGCGTGGTTGATCGCCCTCGTCGCACTGCTCAGCGGCGCGCTGGCCTTTGTGGCTAGTTCGCGACTCACTCCGACCTACGAGTCGCGGGTGACCGTTACGGTTACCCGTCGAACCGCAGCCGACAGTGAGATCTGGGGCATTAACGAACGCCCCATCGCAACCTATATGGAGTTGCTGCGCAAGCGTCCTGTGCTGGAAACCGTCATTGCCAGATTGCAGCTCAATACTACGCCAGAGGCGCTTGAACGGCGTGTGCGCGTTGCATTGACCCGCAATACCTCGTTGATCGTGTTGACCGTGCGCGACTCCGATCCTGATCGGGCGGCCGCGATCGCCAACGATATTGCCGATCTGGTTGCCCAGCGGGGACGCGAGTTGCTCGGCAATGATGTGACCTTTAGCCGCTACAACCTGCACGTCGTCGAACCTGCCCTGCCGGCCACGCGCCCCGTCAGCCCGCGCATCCCCCTCAACGTCGCCGTGTTTATGGTCGTCGGTGCGATGCTCGCCGCCGGCGCCGTCCTGCTGCGCGATTATTTCGATGACCGTGTGCGCTCCACCGATGAGATCGCCCACCTGACCGGCGCCAGGACGCTGGTCACCGTCCCGCCCCAGGCTGGGGGTTCGGGTAAACCGATCGTGCTCCGAGATGGCCTGTCGCCAGTTGCCGAGACCTATCGCCGGCTGCGGGTGCATATCGAGCACGCCGCTGCACAGCGCCCCATCCGTACCCTGCTGGTGACCAGCGCCACCGACGGCGAAGGCAAGAGCACCACTCTGGCGAACCTGGCCGTCGTGCTGGCCGAGGCTGGCAAGCGCGTGATCCTGGTGGATGCGGACCTGCGCAAACCGACCCTGCACACCTTCTTCCAGCAGCCAAATACGCGCGGCGTCACCACGGCGCTGCAGAGCGATGCCGCAAGTCTCGCCAGCCACCTCGTGCCGACCGGGGTCGCCAATCTCGAACTGCTGCCCAGTGGTCCGCTGCCCCCGAATCCTGCCGAAGTGGTTGGCTCGTCCGGTATGGCCGGCCTGATTGAGCGTCTGAAGGACCACGCCGATATTGTGCTCTTTGACAGCCCGGCGCTCCTGGCGGTGGTCGATCCGATCACCCTGGCCCGTCTCTGTGATGCTACCCTGCTGGTTGTGCGTTCCGGGAGTCTGCGCGGCCCTGCCCTTGTGAGCGCCATTGACCAGCTCGCTCAGTTTGAGATTGAACCCCTTGGCGTGGTGCTCAATGCCCACAAGGAGTCGCCTACCCCCTCCTACCTGGCCAGCGCGCCCCGGCCCGCCGCTCTAGCCAGGCAGTCCCAGGTCTCCACCACGAGCCGTGATGAACCTGGTAGCACGACGGCCGCCAGCGGCTATCCCGCTACCGCAGAGTAAGCAGCGGGTGCTGGTCGGGCGGGTAGCCCGGCCAGCGCCCTGTTCGACGAGTCGCGTTCGCTTCCACCATTCTCGTCCGCTCCCGCGCTCCGGATGAACCCGGTTCATCCAGACAGGGATCGCGCGCGCCCAGAAGGGGCCAGACAACCCTGGCAAGAAGATGGCAGAAAGCTTCAAAACATCCGTGGCAGGCACCCCCTCGCGCCTCTCGTTGCGCGCCAACTTCTCATGGACGTTCCTGGGCAATGTCATCTTTGCCGCGTGCCAGTGGGGCATGTTGATTGTGCTCGCAAAGCTCGGCACCCCGGAAATGGTTGGCCAGTTCGCCCTTGGTTCTGCTATCGCCGTGCCCGTGCTGATGCTGACCAATCTCCAGTTGCGCGATGTCCAGGCCACCGACGCGCGTGAGGAATATGCGTTCGCCGACTACTTCGGCTTGCGCCTGATCACCGTCGTTGTGGGGTTGCTCATCATTGGCGGAATCGTTCTGGCTCTGCGCTACCCGGCCGAAACCGCCCTGGTTGTAGTGGCCTTTGGCCTGTTCAAGGCGGTTGAGGCCATCAGCGACGTGATTTTTGGCATGCTCCAGCATCACGAGCGCATGGATCGCGTCGCCCAGTCAATGATCCTCAGGGGGGTGCTCTCGCTGGTGGCCCTGGGTGTCCTGGTCAGCCTCACCGGCAGTGTCTTCTGGGGGGTGCTGGGCCTGGTGTTCGCCGGCATCGGGGTGGTGCTGCTGTTCGACCTCCGCAGCGTCTTGCTGATCAAGCACGCAACGCCTGGCGCCGGTCTCGCGTACCTGGCCCGCAGCCTGCGCCCGCGCTGGAACCGCCGCACTCTCCTGGCGCTGACCTGGCTGGCCCTGCCGCTCGGCATCTCCATGCTCCTGATCTCCCTTGCCACCAGTCTGCCCCGCTTCTTCGTCGGGCACTACCTGGGTGAATACACCCTGGGGATCTTCGCCGCCCTCACCTACCTGCAGGTAGCCGGCATGACCGTCGTGAGCGCCCTGGGGCAGTCGGCCCTGCCGCGCCTCTCACAGTACTACGCCGCCGGCGACCGACAGGCTTTCTCCCGTCTGCTGCTGCGGATGGGCGCCATCGGCCTGGTGCTCGGCAGTGGCGGCATCGCCGTGGCCCTCATCGCCGGGCGCCCGTTGCTTACGCTGATCTACCAGCCCGAATATGCGACCTACGCCTGGTTCTTCGTGTGGGTCATGGTCTCCGCCGCCATCGGTTACGTCTCCTGGCTGATTGGCGAAGGCATGAAGGCCGCGCGCTACCTGCGGGTGCAGGTTGTGCTGTTTGGGGTCCAGGTTGCGGTGCTTACCGCGCTGAGCGTCTGGCTCATCCCCTCAATGGGGATGCCGGGTGTCGCCATCGTGATGATAGCGGCCGCGGCGGTGCATCTGGTCGGGACGCTGCTGATCCTGGCCCACGCTATCGCCACGCTGCCGGCCCCTAAGGGAAGTGAGACGAGGTAACACTATGAACCGTTCGCTTGCCCAGACGCCCTCAGCAACGACGTCCCTCCGGCGGCGCATCGTCTTGTCGCTACTGGTTGCCGCCGCCCTCGGCCAGCTCTTCAACAATATCGCCCTGGTACGCATCAGCGAGTCTTTCGCCGTCACCCTTCCTCTGTTGATCCTGGGCGCGGCGGCGGCTCTGGCCTTCTTTACCCCCGTCCCCCGACCGGCTGATGATACGCCGGTGATCCTCGCCGTGGTGTTGCTAGGCTGGCAGATCTTCGTTGGTCTGGCGCTGGGGTTGGTAACGGATCGGGAGTGGATTCAACCCTTCGGGCTGCTGGTTATCTATGCCCTGTGCTTCGCCAGCGTGGCGCGACTGGCAATTACCGCTGACGACATCGGCTGGGCGGTGACCACCGCGGCGGTGATGATCATCGTCTTCGGTTCGGTAGGCATCGTCCAGTTCGTTTTGCTCAATTTCTTCGGTGTGGTGCTGGCGTTGCCCGAGGCCTTCTCCGCCGTGCTCTGGAACCCCCTGATTGACATCTACCGGACGGGGGGTGTGCTGCGGCCGGCCGGATTGTCCTACGAGCCTTCCACGTTTTCGATTGCCCTGTCGTTCGCCCTCGTGTTGCTGATGATGCTGACGAGCGTGGTTTCCTCCCACAATCGCAAGCTCGTGCTGGTCAGCGTGCTGGTCCTGTTGAGCGCCAGCCTGCTCACCCTGTCCCTGTCGGGATGGGCCATCGCCGTTCCGGCCCTCGGTGTGAGTGTACTCAATGCGCGTTTTCGACGCTTCGCCATCCCCCTTCTCATCGTCGTAACCGCCGTTGTGATCTGGTCGTTGTATGCCGGGGTTTCAACGGTGGTTACCGATCGACTGGATACGATCGTCGCCGGCGAAGATGAGTCGGCAAATGTGCGCGTGCTCGCGGCGCTCACGTTGCTCGTCCATCCACCTGACAATGTGGCGCACTTCTTCACCGGCACCGGTCTGGGGCAAAACGCCGAGTTTGCCGCGATGATGGACGAAGTGTATTTGCGACGCTTTGGTATTACCGAGCCGTTTATTCACAACATTTTCACAGTTGTTCGCGTAACCCAGGGCTGGGTCGGGATCGTATTGCATCTCATCTTGCTGTTCGCGGTCCTCCGTCCTGACGTGCGTCGCAATCGCGAGTTTTTTCTGCCAATGTTTGTGATGATGTTCGCCCTGCACTTCGCCTCGGGGTTCTACCTCGATCCCACCTTCTGGTCCATCCTCGCCCTGTTGATGGTGCTGCGTCGCCTCGATGCCCGGCATCCCGAATCCGCGCCCGCGCTGCGCGTGAGCCCGCGCAGGCTCACGCTTCACCGCGCGCCTGCGCGTGTCTCCGCTGACCAGACGGCACATTTCAACGGCAACGCCTGACCGGCTACTGGCAAGGAGAGGTCCTGTGCATTTCTGGCTCGTCAATCCCTTCGACCCGCTGCCCAGCGACAAGGGCGTCAGGCCCATGCGCTATCAGATGCTGGTGGCAGAGTTGCTGCGGCGTGGGCATACGGTAACGTGGCTCTGTTCGGATTTCCTCCATATTCCGAAGGTCTATCGCCGTACCGATACCCTGCGGGAGTTGCCCCGCGGGCTGCGCGCGGTGCTGATCCACACCCGGCCATACCGTAAGAATGTTTCCCTCGCCCGCCTGCTCAACCACCACGAGTACGTCGTTGCCGTTCGCCAGTGGATGGCCCGCAATGCTCCACCCGACGGCATCATCGTGAGCTACCCGCTCCCCGATGCTGCCCTTGGCTGCCTGCGCTACGGGCGCGCCCACGGGGTGCCGGTGGTCGTTGATGTGCAGGATGTCTGGCCGGACGAGTTTCTCTCCCTGGTGCCGCGGCGGCTCCGCTGGGCGGCCCGCCTGGCGCTTGCCCCGATGTTCCGCCAGTCGCGTGAGGTGTTTACCCTCGCCGAGAACTGCGTCGCCGTGAGCCAGCACTATTTGCGCGTTGTCACCGAGCGGCGCGGCGCGCCGTTTCCCTACGGCCAGGTCTACTACCTGGGCTACGAACCCTCCGTTGCGGATGGCAATGACGATGAGGGGTTGCCCGATCTGCTGGCCCGCGGCTTCACGCCCGAGACCACCAATATCGTCTTCGTCGGCACCCTGGGGGCCACCTACGACATTGATACGCTGATCGAGGCCGCCCGCGTCATCGCCTCCGAGGCGCCCCGGGTGCGCTTCTTCCTCGCCGGCGAGGGGCCGATGCGCGAAACCTGGGAGGCAAAGGCGCGGACGCTGGGCCTTCAGAACGTTACCTTCCTTGGTTTCTTGAACGTGACCCGGTTGCGCGCCCTGCTGGCCCACTCCTTCGCCGGGCTGGTGACGATGCGCGGCAACCTCCACTCGATCCCCAATAAGCCCAACGAGTACATGGCCTTTGGCCTGCCACTGATCAGTTCGCTGAGGGGCGAACTCCAGCGCCTGATTGACAGTGAACCCCTCGGCGTCTCGTATGCAGCGCAGGAAGTTCCTTCGCTGGTGCGGGCGCTCCGGCGCCTGATTGACGACCCCGATTTTGCCGCGCTCTGTCGCCAGCGGGTGCGACAGGTCTTCGCCGAACGCTTTTCGGCGCGGAGCATCTATCCCGCCTATGTGAACGATCTGGAGCGCATCTGCGCTTCCCGCGCGCGGGTCGAGGAGGTGGCCCTGTGAGCCGCTTTGTGACCCTGATGTACCACAACCTGGAGCACGACCCGGCGAATCGCTACTCGCTCCCCGTCGAAGCCTTCGAGCAACAAGTGGCCTGGCTCAAGGCCGAAGGCTATGTGATCGAAGGCTTCCCCGAATTGGAGGCGCGCCTGGCCCGTGGCGCCTTCCCCGAACGCTACGTCGTGATGACCTTCGATGACGGGCATCGCAGCAATCTGCGCGCCGCCGAGATCCTGTCGCGGGCCGGCGCCCAGGCAACGTTCTTCCTGACCCGCGACTTTTGCCGCCACAACCCGGCCTTTCTGCGCGACGGCGAGATCCGCGAACTGGCCAGCCTCTGCTCCGTCGGCGGTCACGGGGTCACCCACGCGCCCCTCTCCCGCCTCGACGCCGCGCAGGCGCGCGCCGAACTGGCCGAGAGCAAAGCCTGGCTCGAAGACGTAACCGGAAGCCCGGTGACGACGATGAGCGCGCCGGGCGGCTTCATCAACCGCGCCGTCCTGCGGCAGGCCCGCGACCTGGGCTACACCCTGGTAGGGAACTCGGTGGAATGGTGGAACGAACCTTTCACCGTGAACGCGGAACGGCTGGTCAACCGCGTGGCGGTCTGGCAAGGGATGCCCCTCAGTCTCTTTGCCCGCGTCGTCCGGCATGACGCGCGTTACCTGCGCGCTCGCCGGCTACGCGCCGGCGCGCTGGAACTGGCCAAGCGCGCCCTGCCGCTGCGCATGTACCACCGTCTCAGCCGGGCGCTCTATTGCCTGGGTAACGTCTTGCCGGGCAGACGATTGAGCTGGTAGCGGTTCGACCCGTAGAAGCGTTGATGACCGAAGGTTGCCTGAAAACGTTCCCATTGAAGCCGCAGCGTCGTAGCCCGACCTTTCGATCGGTATGGTTCCAACTTACCTGACAATGTGGCCTTCGGCTCCACACCTCCGCACCTCCGTAGCCCAACACCTTCTACGGGCCGCGGTGGAGCGACGCTCAGGCTCAGATGCCAGATCTATCGTCCTGACATCGTTCCAAAGGGAGATAGGCAATGTACCGCAGCTTTGGCAAACGTCTGTTCGACCTCATCCTTGTCGTTCCAGCTCTGATCGTGCTTGCGCCGCTCATGCTGGTGATTGCCGTGTTGATCTGGAAACAAATGGGCCGGCCGATCATCTTTACCCAGGAACGCGCCGGTTTGCATGGAAAACCGTTTCGCATCTTCAAGTTTCGCACCATGACCAACGAGCGTGACGCTGAAGGCCAGCTCCTGCCCGATTGTCAGCGCATCACGCCCCTTGGTCGCTTCCTGCGCAGCACCAGTCTCGATGAACTGCCCCAGCTCTGGAACGTGCTCCGCGGCGAGATGAGCCTGATCGGGCCGCGTCCGTTGCTGGTGAGGTACCTCGATCGCTACACCCCCGAACAGAACCGGCGCCACGAAGTGATGCCGGGGCTGGCCGGGCTGCCGGCGCTGTTTGGTCGGAGTGATCAGAATTGGGAGGAAAGCCTGGCCCGTGATGTCTGGTACGTCGATCATCTGAGCTTCTGGCTGGATCTCAAGCTCCTGGTGGGCATTCTCATCGTAGCCATCAAGCGCGAAGGAGTGGGCCGGAGCGCCGATGGCTATGTGCCCGAGTTCATGGGCACCGCCGCTGCGCCCGCTCCCGAACCGGCGCCTCCCGCTCCCGTGCTGGATGTGGACCGGTTGCCGGAACCTGACCGGACCGTCGCGGTTTGACCTTGTTAAGAAAGGCTCCCTGCCCACAGGGCACGAGAAAACGGGCTGTCCCCGAGTTTCTTCGAGCGTCGTCCCGGCAGGCAGGGGGAGAGCGGGTTTCCCCGGCTGGAACTCTCCGGGTTGCGCTACCGCATTCGCGCGCCACTGGGGCGCCGCTTCTCACCCTTCCCCGCCTCGTCGCGCTCGGCGTCCCCGCCCTGTCCACCGCCGGTAGAGAGGGCGGGGGGCCAGGGGGAGGGTGAGGACCACGAATTCTGTTCATCTCAGGGAGTCCCGTATGCGCATCGAAATCCTGCATTCCGTTGAAGAAGCGCGCGCGATCCTCGATGAAGCGGCGACCCTGTTCCGCGTATGCTTCAACCGCGAGCTCGACCGCCGCCGCTGGTCGCAACTCTACTTTCTTAACCCCTATGGCCCGCCGCTGGTCACCCTCGGTTACAGCGATGAAGGCGAACTGATTGGACACAGCGGCATGATCCCCCAGAAACTGGTAGGCGCCGATGGACAGGAATACGACTACAGCCTGTCAATCAGTCTGATGGTCGATCCGCGACGCCGGGAGGGATTTGCCACGTTTTACACCCTGTTCAGCGCGGCGACCACCGCGGCTCGAGAACGGGGCGTTCCGTTCCTGCTGGCCTTCCCGAATACCAACTCCTATCTGTTGATCAAGCACGGCTTCGGATGGCGCGACCTGGTCGAGAGCCGGTTGTACGACTGGCATCCGCAGCGGCCCGGGCCTTCCACTGCCACGGTGACCCCCCTGGAGCGTTTTCGCCTGGGTGAGGAAATCGGGCATCCCTTCGATGCCACCTACCGCCAGTGGCGCAGCTACGATTGCCCGTACCGGGCGGAACTGGTCAACGATCGCCTCGCGCTGATCTACAAGCTAACGGATGACGGAATTCTCACCGTGCTTGATGCTCAGACTGATCACCCTGACAGCGCCGCGGCTGATCTGGGCGCGTTGCTTGTCCATACCGGGGCGGCCAGGGTGCGGATGAGCGGGGTGCACGCGCAGGCGCTCGGCTTCGACCTCGACACCCTGAGCCAGCACGGAGACTACCGCCTGCGGCTTTGCTATGCGCCCCTCACCGCTGAGCCCCCTGCAATGCGATTTAGTTTGTTGCTCTCTGATGTGTTTTAGAGGTGGTATTTCATTGCGGTGTGCAAAACTCTTCCTGGGCAGGGAGTGCGGAGAGGCGCAGCCTCGCCGCTAACCCTTTTTTTCCGCCCGCGACGGGCGCACGCCCTGGCGAAGCGGGCGCGTTTCTGCCGCCGCGGGCGGATAATGAGCAGTTCGTGGAAAGCGTAGCCCTCTACATCTCCCTGAAAGAATAAAATACTACCTCTTAGGTTTCATCGTAATGTAAGAAATGCGTAGTTCAATCAATGCGCTGGGAGTTGTGAGCAGAAGCCTTGAAGCCCTGTACCGTCAGAATCGAGCTCCCCTGCCCTGTGTACAAGCCGGAAGGTTGCGCTAGATCTGTCAGGGCGTGGGGAAATCTGATTTCCCCATGCTCCTCCAACTGGCTGACGCCAGGCGTGGTTCACCCCTAACCGTTTGGGGGGCGCGGAGGGCGCAACCCTCCGCATCTCCTCGCAACGGTACCGTCAAAATCCGTCCAGCGAAACCATGTCATAGTAAAGGGAACAATGAATGAATGTGCTGGTGATTGCAACGCACGCCGATGATGAAGTCCTGGGCTGCGGCGGAGTGATGGCCCGCCACGCCGATATGGGCGACAAGGTCCACGTTGCCGTGGTCACCCGTGGCGATCCGGAAGTCTTTCCTCCGGCCTATGTCGAAGAGATTTTTAGTGAACTGCGATCCGCGCACCGACTTCTGGGCGGCGCCGGGATCCATTTCCTGGATTTCCCCTCGCCGCGGCTCGACACCGTGCCGGGGTACGCGCTGGCTGATGCGCTCCGGAAGCTTATCTTCGAACTGCGGGCCCAGGTGGTCTACGCACCCTACCAGGGCGATCTCCATGGTGACCACCAGGCTGTTTACCAGGCGGCCCTGGTGGCCTCGCGCCCCATCAACGGTTGCCCCGTGCGCCGCCTGCTCTGCTATGAGACCCTCTCGGAAACCGACTGGGCCTCCCCATTCGGAAGCAGCACGTTTACACCGACGGTGTTCGTGGATATTTCGGACTATTTGGAGCGGAAACTCCAGGCCATGCAGTGCTACCGTACCC
>JAOACN010000002.1 GCA_026417815.1 Chloroflexaceae bacterium
CCACCACAGCGATGCCCACGGCGGCGCCCTCCGCGAGGCGCTTGATCACCTGAACCAGGAGGTGCGCCAGAAGGCCAGCGGCCTGGTCAGCCAGGAGGTGCAGGTTGGTCAAAATGACGAAGAACGCCATTATCAGATCTACGCTTCGCTGGTGCGGGTTGCCGATGCTGGCGATAGTCTGGTAGCCTTCGCCATCCACGACGTCACCAATCAGAAACTCCAGGAGCGGCAGCGAGTCGAGTTTATCTCCATGGTGTCCCACGAGTTGCGTAATCCACTCAATACGTTGAACGGCTTCCTGAAAGTGGTGCTGCAAGAGAAGGCTGGCCCGTTGAGCGACCTGCAACGCGAGTTCCTCGGATTGGCCGATGAGCAGGCCAACGCCCTCAAGGGCCGGATCACCGAACTGCTGGAGTTCAACCGGCTCGAGGCAGGACGCCTGCGCCTCCAACCGCAATGGGCGAACCTGACCGATCTGATCCTTACCACCGGCGCCCGCTTTCAGGTGCAGGCCGAACAGTTCGGTCTGCACATCCGCGCTGAGGTCCCCGACGATTTGCCTGAAACGCTGATGGACAGCGAGCGGATCGGTCAGGTTATTACGAATCTGGTCGAAAATGCGATGAAGGCCACGCCAGCCGGCGGTTCAATTACCATCACCGGCGAAGTGCAGGGGAATGAGGTCTGGGTGCATGTGATAGATACGGGGGTGGGTATTCCTCCCGACCAGCAGGAGAAGATCTTTACTCGCTTTTACCGCATCGAGAATCGCAATTCCCAGCATGGCGCGCATCTGGGGCTGGGACTGTCGATCTGCCAGCAGATCGTTGAAGGACACGGCGGGCGAATCTGGGTGGCAAGCGAGGTCGGCAAGGGCAGTTGCTTCACCTTTGCCCTGCCCCTCGTGCGCCGCGAACAGATCATCAGTGAGTCAGCGGCCTGACGAGACTTTTCCTTACAGGGGAGGCTCGGAGGAGCGAAGCCCCTCCAGAACCCCGTTCCGCCGGGGGTCGGCGAAGCCGCGCCAGAACGGAACACCCTGCGAGGGCCGTCGGCCTCGGTAACCCCTGCGGAGACGAAGTCTCGTTGGAGCGATAGATAGAAGATTGTCATCCACAATTGCCAGAAAGTCATTAACGATTTATCAACAACGGTTGGGAACCGTGGTATAGTATGCGGGAAAGCGCCTCCGATCTACACGCTTGAGGTCCGCGCGTGAACATGGCTCTCATCGCGCTTCCCAGCATTGGGAAGAAAGCGGTCCCACCTCTGACCCTGGCCTACCTGGCCACGCTGCTCGAACAGCGGCGTCATATCGTGCGCATCTATGATCTGGCGCTGGAACCCGGGGCCTCACTGGCGGAGGTGCTGCCGTTGCTGCGCTCGTTCCGCCCGCAGGTGGTGGTCGTGGCCGGCGAGAGCGCCGATCTGCTTGTCGCGGTTGCCGAGGTGCTCCGCGCCGATGCCTCGGCCACGGTGGTCTCTGCGGTGATGAGCCGCTCCGGGCTGGATGCCTCGCGCGTGTGTCCCGGCGTGCTCCGCCGGATCCTGGCGCAGACCCGCTCCGAGCCCGGTACAACCGGCGCTCCGCTCGGGCTCGATCAGTTGCCGTTTCCGGCGCGCCATTTGCTCTCGCTCGAACGCTACCCGCTGCGGGCGGTTGGCGGTGAATTGCAGACTACCCTGCTGATCGGCGCCGGTGGCGCCGAGGGTGAACCAACGGTCTTCCGCGCGCCCTTGCAGATAGTCGCCGAGTTGCGGAGCGTAGCGCAGGAGTTTGGTATTCGCCACTTTCTGATCCCCAACGTGCCGATTACTGAGGATCGGGAGTGGCTGCAGGAGTGGCTCGCGCGGCTGGCCGAGGCCGATCTGGGCATTAGCTGGGAGGCCATCGCTCAGCCCAGGCGCCTGGATGGCGACCTGGTGGCGCTGATGGCCCGGGCTGGCTGTGAGGCCCTGCGCTTCCAGATCGACGCCGCTCAGGTGTTTGAGTCCACCGCGGCCCGTGAGCAGGTGCGGCAGGCGGTGGCCCAGGCCCGCCAGCACGGTATCTTCAGCCGGGGCGATGTGACGCTGGTGCCGCCCTATGAGTCCATCCCCTACCTGGTGGACGTGGCGGCAACCTTTGGTCTGGACGATGTGCGCTTTGATGTGGCCCAGGAGGAGGCGGTCAGCGCCGGCTTCGACGAGGTGGAACTGCGAGAACTGGCGCGCCAGATCTACAACCAGGGCCGCGATCGCCAGCGTTTCATTAATCGTTTTGGTCCGGCGCTGGGTAATTTGATCTGGCGGTTGCGCGGGCCACGCGGCCCTGCTCCACAGCAGTTTGACGACGAAGGGTTGACCGCCTGATAGGAACGCAAGAGAAGGTCAGGGAGGGCCTAGCCCTCCCTGACGCTTTTTCGGAGGGGAGACCTGGAGGGCTTTGCCGTTCAGAAAGCCCCTTGCTGGTCTCACGTGTCGCAGGCCCCCGCCCGGACGAAGGGTCGTTGTCTATTAGACGGTAATCAGATGACGAAACTCGTCGAGGTTCCTGGGGCCGATCCCCTGAACTTCCTGGAGTTCTTCCACGCTGGCGAAGGGGCCGTGCTCTTCGCGGTAGGCGATAATGCGCTGGGCCAGGGCCGGGCCGATGCCTGGCAGCGCCACCAGGCTCTCGTAGTCAGCGGTGTTCACGTTCAACGGAGCGGGGCCCTCGCCCTCCGCTGAGGGAGCTTCCTCGACCGGGGCCTCAACCGGGGCCGCAGCCGTGGCGCCCGCCACTTCACGGGCGACCAGGGTTTCCACCTGCGCTTCCACTGGCGTCTCCGCTGCTGCCGGTTCCTCGGCGGCTTTCTCGGCGGCCACTTCTTCAGCGGCGGCCCTGGCGATGGCCGCCGATTCTGCCAGGGTCGTCTCGGCGACCCCTGCCAGTTCTTCGGCGGGCGTCTCAGCGCCTTCGGCGGCGATCTCGGCGACCGTCGCCACGGTTTCGGCGGGCCGTTCAACCGCTGGCGCTGCGCTGACACTCGGCTCAGGCGGCCCTGGCGCTTGCTCGGCAGGAGTTGGCGCGGCTTCGGGGGCGGGTTCGGCGGCGCGCGGCGGTTTTGCGCCAGGGGGCGGAGGCGGACCCCGGTGCACGCGGGTGGGGATCGGACGCGGCCCGCCGGGAGCGGCGGGGCCGCCGGCCGAAGGAGGATGTTCGGAAGGCGGCGCTGGTGGGGGTGGGACCGCGCCGCGCCCGGCCTGCGGGCCACCCGGAAGCCCCGTGGGGGGCGCGTGTTCCGTCCGCGTGCGCTGCCAGCGCCAGACCAGGTAGGCGATGCCGGCGAAGGCGCCGATCAAGAGCAACCGAGGTACGCGTGCCATAGCTATCTCCTGACAACAAGTGAGTGCGACGCGCCCGGGTCTGGCCACGGCACTAGGCAGCCAGCGGGACGATCAAGGAGCGTAAGAGGGTCAGGTTCTCCACATCTTCGGCCATGTCTTCGCCCTTGGGCGTTTCGAGGATCATTGGGACATCACGAAAGCGCGGGTCGTTTACCAGCAATCGAAAGGCTTCCAGGCCAATGCGCCCCTGTCCGATATGCGTATGGCGATCGACCTGGCTGCCCAGCTCGCGCTGCGAGTCATTGAGGTGGAAACATTTGACCTGGTCGAGGCCGATGAGCTGGTCGAGGGCAGCGAAGGTCTCAGCATACGTTTCAGGTGAGCGAATATCGTAACCGGCGGCGAAGATGTGGCACGTATCCACACAAATGCCGAGCCGCTGCTCGTGGTCCGACAGTTCATAGAGCCGGGCCAGGTGCTCGAAGCGGCGCCCGAGCGCCGTTCCCTGGCCGGCGGTCGTCTCCAGTAGCACGACGGTTGCATCGCCAGCGCCGCTCGCGAAGAGCCGGTTGAGAGCCGAGGCCACGCGGGCCAGCCCTGCTTCCTCCCCGTTCCCCATGTGCGAACCGGGGTGCAGCACCAGGTACGGAACACCCAGCCGGGCGCAGCGTTCAAGTTCATCGGCGCAGGCCGCAATCGAACGCTCCCAGCGCGCCGGATCCGGACTGGCCAGGTTGATCAGGTAGGCTGCGTGAACAAACACCGGGTCGATCCCGCTGCGGGCGTGCTCAGCGCGGAAAGCGGCAATCTCCTCCTCGGCGAGCGGTCGAGACTCCCACTGGCGCTCATTCTTGCAAAAGATCTGCATGGTCTCGCAGCCCACCTGGCGCCCGCGGGCAAAGGCCCTGGCAACCCCGCCCGCAATCGACATATGCGCGCCAAATGGCATAGCAATGCGCCAATGACCAACATTGTACCGTCGAACATTATAGCACGTTCGCAATAACTCTACTTTAGTCACTTGCCGCGGTTTCCGCTGTGAGGAGGTTCGCAGGGGCCTGCGGCCCCCGCAACCCCCGCCAGGGGCAACGTGACAAAGGAGAGCTAATCGGTGCATTCAGTATGGTCGAGGAACAGGGCCGAGGCAACGTTCCCCTCCAGCGGGGAAGGCAGCGCTCCCCTTCGAGACCTGCTCCCAGGGGCGCCACTGGCGCAACCTGCGGGCAGGTCTGGACGGTATAACATTGCGAGGCGTGTGTGGTGTCCCGTCCCAACATCGGGATGCGGAAGATGTGCCTGGCAGAGCCGTACCCGTCCGGGTCCTTCCATCAGACAGGGGTGTGGGGACACCTGATTTCCCCACACTCCTGCAATCGGCCAGGTGCGCCTCAGGAGATCTAGCGATGAACGCGCCACTGGCTGGCTGGTTCGAGCGGGCTCTGGCCTTCGTATTCCCCGATCGCTGCGCGGGTTGTGGGAGCATGGGCGCCTTGTTCTGCGCCGCGTGTCGCGCGGCGGCGCGCCCGGTAGTCGAAGAACGCGCGCCCCCGCCCGGTCTGGATGCTGTGGTGGTTGCCTGGCGCTACGAAGGGAGCGTGCGCCAGGCGGTGCACGCGCTCAAGTACCGGCGACGGCGGCGCGTGGCCCGGGCCCTGGCAGAGGCCCTCGCCGCCAGCATCAGCGAGCGCCCGCGCGGCGACGCGCTGATCCCCGTGCCGCTGCACCCCGAGCGCCTGGCGCAGCGCGGCTTCAATCAGAGCGCGGAACTGGCGCGCCATCTGGCGCAACGCTGGGGTCTCCCGCTGCTGACCGACGGGCTGATACGCCAGCGTGACACCGGGCACCAGGCCCGTCTGGGGCGACGCGAGCGCCAGACGAACGTCGCCGGCGCCTTTGTCTGGCGCGCGCCAGCGCCTCCACCCGCCCGCGTCATCCTGGTGGACGACGTGCTGACCACCGGCGCGACCCTGGGCGCCTGCGCCGCGGCCCTGCGCGCCGCAGGGAGCCGGCAGGTGGCGGCCCTCACTATCGCGCGCGCCCTCACGAGCGGAGATCACCCCTGAGCCCCCGCACAGGGGAGGGTCCGGGCTCGCAGGTGTAGGGTTTTTCGAGCGAGAACGGGTTTTTGGCATTCCAATGCGCTTTCGGTCCTCACCCCCCCTGCCCCCCTCTCCACCTACGGTGGAGAGGGGGAGTTGGGCATCCTGATGCCCCAGATGGCGAATGCGACGTGAGGATGTGCCGGAAAACCCTACACCTGAGAAGAGGGTCCGACAGGGCGTGGTCTCCCTTGTGAAGCCCGGGTTGCGTGGCCCGCCCGGCAGGGGAGTGTTCAGGGGGGCGTAGCCCTCCCAGGCGTCGACCTCACGGGGCGGCGGCGACCTGACTCCCCCGCCGCCTCATATGCGAATGGGTAGGGAGGATGGCATAATGCTCCCCACCTGTCCTACCCGCACGAGTAGTTGACGCAGTGTGTCAGAACGAGTATACTCGCATGTACCCTGTGTCACAAACGGATCGTCATGCCTCGAAAGGACAGCGCATATGGAACGTCTTGTGGGTGAGGTCATGCATCACGGCGTGTTGACGTGTCGTCGCGAGACCCCGATCCAGGATGTAGCGCGACAAATGTCGGAACAGGATGTGAGCGCGCTCGTTGTGGTCAACGATGAAGGCAACATGATCGGGCTGATCTCGCGCACGGATCTGGTCAATGCGCGCCTCTACGAGCAGTACTGGAAGCACTGGCGCGGCCTGACCGCCGGACACATCATGGTGACGGATGTGGTTTCGGTGCGACCGGGTGATACCGTGCAAGACGCGAGCCGGCTCATGATGGAGCGGCGCATCCACCGCGTGGTGGTGGTGGAGGATGCGGGCGAGGGGGTCAAGCCGATCGGCGTGCTGTCGGTGACCGACGTGGTGCGCGACATCGCGCGGAACTGAGGAGCGCGACGGCAACGGTTGATCGGGTGTTCCAACGGGCCGAAGAAGGGCGTGGGAAGGCGAAACCTTCCCACGCCTTCTCGTCTGTAACCCGCTCAGGTGTGAATGTAGTCGCGGATCTGGGCGATCCAGGCGCCCAGGCCCGCAACCAGGACGAGGGCAACGGTTGCCAGCGCCACGACCCGGCCCCCCCGTCCGCGGCGGGCCAGCGCGGCCAGCAGGGGCCCGGCGCTTACACATAGCGCCGGGTAGAGAAAGAGCGCCCAGCGCACCCCCTGACCGGCCACAACCAGCAGCCCCAGGCTCAGGGCCACCCCGGTCCACCAGGCGGCGAGCAGGGCGCGGAGCGGGGCCGCCCGCGGGTGGCGCCGAAGCAGCACCAGCGCCAGCCCAGCCCCGGCCAGCGGGCCAATGAGGGGCGGCAGTTTCACCCGTGCGCCCTGGGGCGGCGCCAGACCCGCCAGGGCCGCCAGCGTGTCACCCAGTACCCGTGGCAGCGGTGTGCCGCCGCCGCTGCCCCCACGTTCGACCAGCGCCGCCACAAAGATCGGCGCGCTGTAGAAGATCAGCAAGACCACTCCCAGGCCGATGGCGCCGGCAAGGGTTAGCCCGAGCAGCGAAATGGCGGGTGTGCGGCCGCTCAGCCGGGTTGCCCAGGCGAAGAGCCAGGCTGCCGCAATGAGCGTGCCCACCGAGAGCGTTACCCCGGAATGGCCCAGTAACCCCAGGGCTACCGCAACCGTCAGCGCGGCCAGGGGCCAGACGCGCCCACCTGCGGGCGGTTGCGCCAGCGCGTGCGCTCCCGCCAGGCCGAGACCGAGCATGGCCAGCAGCGGGAGCGCCAGGGCCTGGCCGCCAAGGTTGGCGTACTCGCCGATGGAAAACGACTCCAGCGCCGGAGTGGGCAGCAGGTAGAGGATCGCGCCCAGCAGTCGTGCGCGCCGACTGAAGCCCGCCCGGCCCAGGAGCGCCCAGATCAAGCCAATGCTCAACACATCGAGCAGGGCCACGCCCCCCTGCACCAGGATCCGGCGCGCCGTATCACCGCTGGCGATGAGCTGCCCCGGCAGCAGCAGCAGGTACGTTCCTGGCGGGTAGGGCTGTTGCCCGCCGCCAGCGTCGCCGGGCAGACCGGTGGTGAAAAAGACCATGCCCAGGGTGACCTTGAACAGGTTGTTGGCGTGCAGTCCGAGGTCACTGAAGAGGGCCTGGGGATGCAACATCCCTCCCAGGCGCAGGGCAAAGGCCATGACCATCAGGCCGATGACGGGCCGCGCCGCCGGTCCGGCGCGGGGTTCCACCAGCAGCAGGGCGACCGCGGCGAGGCTGGCGCAGCCGAGGGCCAGCGCCCCCAGGTTCGGCGCGAAGACCGTGAGGGCCAGACGGTGGAAGGCCAGGAGCCAGGCGGCGCTCAGCACGGCCCCACCGGCGAGCATCAGGGTGCCGCGGCGCCCCGCGCCCAGGCCGCGGGCAAGAGTGAAGATCATCGCCACGGTCAGAGCCAGCCAGGCCAGCGCCGGCCAGGCGGGTGCGCGGGGCAGGCCGCCTGCGCTGTGCTGGCGGACCTCGAAGAGGACGAAGCTCAGGTCGCGCGGATCGCCAGGAGCAGCGAAGGGTGTCGAGCGCATACTGACGCGCAGATCGCCAGCGCCGTTGGAGCGGGCCAGAAGGTAGTAGCGCCGCGGTTCACCGGGGGGGAGGGTCAGGGTGTACGGCGTCCCCAGTCCGGTCTCCCAGACGGTTGCGGTAGAGTTGGGGCTGCCTGCGGCGAGTAGAGAGACCACGTGCAGGCCCCCGCCGGCGCCGGGCAGCACGATGGCCGCTTCCGGGCGCATCCAGCGGTAGGGCCGGCCCCCCGTCCGTTCCAGCGCCTCCCACCACCAGACGTAGCCGCGCGGATCGTCCGGGGCGCGCACGCGCTCGGGAGGCTCGGAGCCGTGGGCGCCGCGCAGGAAGGGCGCGTCGTCCTCGCGGCGCTGCAGGGCCTGTCTCTTATACACATCT
>JAOACN010000009.1 GCA_026417815.1 Chloroflexaceae bacterium
GGGTATGGTTGAGTGTCATGGCTTTCGAGAACCTGGGGGGTGCGCGCAGGATGCGGGGGCCTTCAGCCCATGGCCGACTCTCTGTTCCAATGTGGCATAGTGAGGCAGTGCCGGCCCTGGTAACGAGGGCGAACCCCAAACTCCGCGTTTATCGCTAACCTTGTCGGGCGGCCAGGCGGCTCCAAACCCGCAGCTAATATTACAACAAGGGCCGTCATTCCGAGCGAGGCGAGGAATCCCGGCTGTGATGCCACGCCGAGACCCTTCGCTCCGGCTACGCCTCCGCTCAGGGTGACATGTGTACGGCTTACTGACGTGGCACAAGGCAAAAATTCGTTGTAATGCTAAAGACGAACCTTGCATCAGCCCTGCGCCTCCATATAGCAGTCCTACGCCAGATCTACACAGCGGCCGGGCGTAAGGACGCAGCGTGCTGCGTAAAGGACGCAGCACGCTGCGTCCTTACGGGTACGTCTGCTACGCCGGGCTTCACAACTTGAAGAGGACCGCTATGGCGAGAACCGGGATGGTACAATGAAGACCGGGTTCAACCCCCGGGTTGCCGATCGGAGGCATGCGTGTGGGTCCTGCTATCCCTGTTCCCCGTGCGGCCTCAGGATCGTCCTTGCTGCGCCGGGTCGCGCGCCCGCCGCGGGTGGAGCAAAGCGGATCGCGAAAGAAGAACGCTGTGTCAACGATTTCGGCGAGCCAGAGGCTATCGTTTGCAATCGCCGTCGTCTTGCTTTAATCGCCCTCAAGCAGCCGACGCCGAAATGGGCGAGCGTCTGGTTGCAGGCTGCTGAGCGCATGGCCCGCGCCTTATCCGGCAATCCAGAATCCGAAACGGTATAGGGAATCTCAGGCAACTGAGCGTATGGCCCTCGCCTTATCTGGCAATCCAAAATCCAAAATCTAAAATCCGAAATAATACGGGGGCAGCCATGGTCATAGCCTTGATCGGATTAATCGTCTCGATCGTTATGCTCATCGTGGGCATCGCCGTGATTGCCGCCCGCGGTGAGATGCGCGCCGACACTTACACCAGGCAAGGCACGCAGATCCACATTGGCACTGAAGACAAGTTCGGGCAGAAGCGTGCGGGCGTGCACGTCTTCCACGGCGTTGAGAAAGGCGTCCGGTTCGAGGCGGAGATATCCATCGCGGAACTCCTGGCGCTCCTGGCCACCGGCCGGCTGCGGGAGGCCTGGCCCTGGGCGCTGGTGTTGCTGGGGTGGCTGCTGATCTTATTCTGGGGGCTGCTCTTGATCGGGTTAGTGGCCGGTTGGAAGAAGCTGGGTCTCTGGGCCTTCGTCGGGTTCTTGTTCTTTGTCCTGAGGGCGTTGTGGGCCGCCGTCGCCCGACGTCGGAAGCCGGTGGAGGGTTCCGACGAGTGGGGGAAGGAGGGGTGAACCCCCCCGCTTTTGCCCGAGGGGAAGGTCCGGGAGGGCAAAGCCCTCCCAGAATGACTCACTTCTTCGTGGTCAGATTCCCCAGGATGCCGCGCACCAGCGACTGCCCGCTGCGGCTGTTGAGGAACTTGAAGGCCCCTCTGGCCATCTGCTCGAGCTGGCGCTGCTGTTCGCGCTTCTGGCGCTCCAGTTCGCGCTGCTGCCGCTCGGCCTCCTTCGCCGCCTCCCTGGCGGCCCGCTCAGCCTCTTTCGCTTCTTTCTCCGCCAGTTTCCGCGCCTCCTCGGCTTCCTTTTCCGCCTGCTTGCGGGCCGCCTCGGCCTCCGCCGCCGCAGCCGCCTGTTCGGCGCGGGCCTTCAGGATCTCGTAGGCCGACTCGCGATCCACCGCCGTGTCGTAGGCTCCCGCCACCAGGCTGGTCCGCATCAGCGCCTGGCGCTGCTCGGGCGTGATCGGCCCGATCTGGCTCCGCGGCGGGACCACCATGGCCCGCTGCACCACCTCGGGCTGGCCCTTTTCATTCAGGAACGAGATCAGCGCCTCGCCCACGCCCAGTTCGGTGAGGGCGGTCTCAAGGTCCAGATCGGGGTTCTGGCGGAAGCTGCGGGCGGTGGCCTTGATCACCTTCTGGTCGTTGGGGGTGAAGGCGCGCAGGGCGTGCTGCACCTTGTTGCCCAGTTGCCCGAGCACCGACTCGGGAATGTCGCCGGGGCTCTGGGTGACGAAGTAGACCCCCACGCCCTTCGAGCGCACCAGGCGTACCAC
>JAOACN010000046.1 GCA_026417815.1 Chloroflexaceae bacterium
ACCTCCACACCTCCACATCTGCTACACTATAGACCATGAACCAGATCTCGCGCCTCTTCATCATCGCATTGCTGCTCACCGCCTGCGCCGGCCCCCCGCCGCCGGCCACGCCGGTGGCCACACCCACCACGGCTCCGGCAACGGCGCCGCCCACCCCGCCCGCGGCCACGCTTCCGCCCGCCAGCGGAAGTATGCCCGCGCCGCTCTACGTGCTCGAACGGGGCCAGATCGCCCGCATCGAACGCGACGCCGCCACCCGCGTCCTGCTCACCAGCGAGCGCAGCGCCATCCCCGGCGTGCCACCCATCGCCACCTTCACCGTCGCGCCCTCCGGCGCGCTGGCCTACGTCGTCGGCGACCTGGAGTCCGACCGGCTCTCCATCGCCGGTCCCGGCGGTGAGAACGTCACCGTGCTCTACAGCGTGCCGGGCCACGAACTGAGCGACCTGCTCTTCACCCCGGATAGTGCGGCGATCTTCCTGCGCCTGCTCAACAACAACCAGACCGCCGATGTTCCCAGCGGGTTGTACCGCCTGCCCGCGAGCGGCGGCGCGCCCGAACTGGTGCTGGCCGATGATCCGGTGGACGACCCGGCCAACCCCTCGCGCGCGGTGAGTTCCTACCTGCCAGTGGCCTTCAGCCCCGACGGTGATCAACTGCTGGTGGAGGTGCAGTCGCTGTTCTACGAGGACTGCGGCATCGGGTTCATGCCCGCCGGCGGCGGCGAGGTGCTCCGCGTCACCCTGCCGCCTGACGTGCGCAGCTACTGCGGCGAGGAAGCCTGGACACCCGATGGGCGCTCGGTGCTCTTTCTCGCCGGCCCGAAGGAAGGCCCGCAGGCCGGTCCGCAGCTCTGGCGCGCCGATGCGACCAGCGGCGTGGCTGAATTGATCGTCGGTGGCGATCGGTACGCCCGCGCCCCGGTCGCCCTGGCCAGCGGGGCGATCCGCTACTTTCTGGCCAGCGTGGAGCGCGACGCCAGCGGCGTGGTGGTGGGCGGCAGCTTCGCCCCGGCGGAACTCGCCGCTCCCGGCGCCGAGCCGCGCGAACTCGGCCCGGCCTTGAGTGATCGCCTGGAAAGGGCTTTGTGGGCGCCCGGGGGCGCCGGGGCGGTGATTGAGATTGAGGGCGAGCAGGGGGTCGAACTGCGCTGGCACCCGATCGGCGGCGAGGCGACCGTGTTGCCCAGCGCCCGCGAACGCGCCGGGGGCCTGGCCTGGGGTCCCGTGGAACCGCGCTCCGGCCGCGCCGCGCCGGTCGTCGCGCTCCTCCCAGGACCATGAAGCACCTCTACATCCACATCCCCTTCTGCCACCGGCGCTGTAGCTACTGCGACTTCAACACCTACGCCAATATGGAGTCGCGCATCGAGGCTTACGTGACGGCGCTGTGCGCCGAGCTGGCCATGCTGGCCGCCGGGCCGCAACCGCCGCCCCCGCGCTCACCCGAGGCCGCCGCGCTGCGCCCGACCATCTTTCTTGGCGGGGGCACGCCGACCATGCTTACCCTGGCCCAGATGGAGCGCGTGCTGGCGGCAGCCGCGGCGCTCGTGCCCCTGGAAGGGGCCGAGATCACCTGCGAAGCCAACCCCGGCACCGTGCTCGAGCGCGACTACCTGCGCGGACTGCGGGGCCTGGGAGTCAACCGCCTGAGCATGGGCGTGCAGAGCCTCCACGACCCGACCCTGCGCGTCCTGGGCCGCATCCACACCGCCGAGGAGGCGCGCCGCAGCTTCGAGGACGCCCGCGCCGCCGGGTTCGCCAATATCAGTCTGGACTTCATCTTCGGGCTTCCCGGCCAGACGCTGGAGCAGTGGGAACACACCCTGGAGACCATGGTCGCCTGGGGGCCCGAGCACTTCTCGCTCTACGCGCTCATCCTGGAGGAGCGCACGCCCCTGTATGCCCAGGTTACCGCCGGGCGCGTGAGCGTGCCCGACGACGACGCGACCGCCGCTATGTACGAGGCCGCGATGGAGCGCCTCGGCGTCGCCGGCTACGACCACTACGAGATATCCAACTGGACCCGCGGCCAGCCCTGCCACCACAACCTGGCCTACTGGCTGAACAGCGACTACCTGGCCGCCGGCGCCGGCGCCCACGGCCACGCCTACCCGCTTCGGTACAGTAACATCCTGGGCGTTGACGAGTATATCCAGGCAACCCTGGCCGGACGGCGCCCCATCGCCGAGACGACGACGCTTACTTCCGCCGACCTGGAGGCCGAGACGATGATGATGGGCCTGCGGCTCAGCCGCGGTGTTGGCGTCGAGCACTTCGCCACCCGCTGCGGCAGGCCCCTGGAAGC
>JAOACN010000100.1 GCA_026417815.1 Chloroflexaceae bacterium
GCTTCCAGCCACGGATCTTGCCCCAATCCCGATGGTCCGCCTCGACCGCCTTGACCGTCTTCGCGATGGCCCGGTCGAGGAACGACAGGCGGCTGAAGTCCATCTTGCCCTCGAAGTAGACCGCCTCGGCGTCCTGCAGCAACGGCCGGACGGCGTTGAGGTAGGCGGTGCGGGCGGCGCGACTGGCCTCGTCGTCGCCGGTGTTGAGCATGTGCACGGTGAAGAGCGCCACGGGCAGGCGGTTCAGCGCGGCCTGGTTGGCCTTGGCGAAGTTCACCGCCTCGGGCAGCCAACTGCCCATGCGGATGGCGCTGCCCAACACCACGGCCGAGTAGCCGTCCAGCTTCGGCTTCTCCTTCACCGGCTTGACATCCACGGCGTAGCCGCGGGCGGCCAGGGTTTCGGCGATGGCGACGGCGATCTCGGCGGTGGAGCCGGCGCGGGTGGCGTAGGCGACGAGGATGCGTTGGTTCATGGCGGTTGCTCCTTCCAGGACGATTTCAGGGTATTCGAGCGCAGGTGTGCGGGTAGCTGCCACGCCCAGGCCGGCGCCGGTCAGGGTGAGACCGGCCACAGTCAGGCCGGCCGCCTTGAGGAATTGACGACGAGAAAGCGAACGAGTTGACATGATGGATTTCCCCTCAGCGCGCCGCCAGGTAATGCGCCAGCGAGTTGACCACCTTGGCCCCGATCAGCGCGACCATGGCGATCAACGCCTGCGTCGGGCCGGCGATGAGGGGCAGCTTGAAGCCGAAGAAAGCGGCGCCTGCCACGACCAGGATGGCCGCGCCCAGGATGTAGCCGACGATGGCGAGCGGATGCGTCCACTGGCCGGCCGCGCCCACGTAGCCCAGGCCGCCCTGCGCGCACATGGCAAAGCCCAACACGAGCACGACCGCCACGCTGACCTTCGGGTTGGCGAGCAGCGGCAGGTTGTTGCCCCGTAGGGCGAGGACGGTGACGACGACGATCAGAGCTCCCAGGATCAGGATGGCCGGGTTGATGACGGTGGACAAAGACATGGTCTTCATGGTTCCCCCTTGCGTGATGTGATTGATCGTAGTGTACACCTGCCGAAACAATAACTCCCCCGTCGCCGGGGGAGTTGGGGACTGGTCAAGTGGATAGGTTATCCGCGCACCTGCCTGTGGCGGCCCAGCAGCGCTGCCGCGAACAGGGCAACGCTCAAAACAAGATAGACCGGCCAATTTCCCGAAGCGTGCAGCCCGGAATAATCCAGTTCCAGCACATCGTTCAGCACGCCGAGATACCAGAAAACGGCATACACCACCTCGAAGGCTTTGCTGGTTCCCGTCCAGACGCCGAGGGCCAGCGCCAGCGAGGGGATGAACAGCAGCCCAGCCGCCAGGGCAGCAAAACTCGTCCATTCCCCGGCCAGGCCAAAGCGGACGAGCGCGCCGCCGCCCATCAGCAGGGCGACCGCGAAACCGGCCAGCCAGGCCGCCGGGAGTTGGTTCCGGAGCGGCTGCGGGGCGGAAAAGACGACCTGCCCGGTGGCGTGACGGGCTTCGCGGCAGCCCATCCCGCTCCAAACCAGCAGCGGCCAGAGGAGGGCGGCAGGCAGCGCCCAGCCCCGCAGGCCATCCAACGGCGCAAAGAACGAAGCGGCCATCAGCCCAAGCGCGGCGAGATACCACCACCAGGGCATCCCGCGTACCGTCATGCGCCATTCGGCCAGGAACACACGCCCCAGTGAGGAGCGCCGCTGGGCAGCGGGCAGCGGGGTCAGGCGGGCGGCTTGGGGCGCCGTCGGCGTGACCGGGGTTCCTGCCAATTCATTGACAGGCAAAGCGATTTTTGCCTGCCGCCGGGGTATCCCCGCCTGGGCAAAACGGTCGAAAAACAGCGCGCTGACCAGGGTCACAGCCAGCGCCAGGCACAAAATCCCCAGGCGCGGCAGGAGGAGCGGCAGCGTCCACTGAACCCCGTCCCAAAGAAAAGGCTGGATGTCGCCGCGCGCCGGAACCAGGCTGAGGGCCAGTCCGCCGCCATACGCGGGGTAGGCCGCTTTGGCCGCCTCCGCCATGCTGGTTTTGAACACGCCAAAACCGAGCCAATCCAAAACCGGGATGGACGGACCGAACATGATGGCGACCAGCGCAATGCCCATGATGAAGGCGAAAAAGTACACCAGGTTGCCAAAACTGCCGCGCAGCCACGCAACGCTCTCGAACAGCACCGCAATGGCCGCCACCAGGGCCATAAATGGCAGCGCCACGAGCAGGAACGGGGAAACAAGCGCCCAAACCTGGATGACCGGGGCCTCGCGCTGGATAAGTTGCATCGCCAGCGCGGCCAGCGCCAGCACCAGCACCATCAAACCCAGCACGGCCAGGTTGCTCAGCCATTTGCCGAACAGGTACAGCGGACGCGAGAGCGGGGTGGTCGCCATAATCTGACCGACGCCGGTCTGGTAGTCGCGAGCGATGGCGCCTTTGACCAGGTAAAAACCGAACCAGCCGAGCAGGAAGTTGACCACCAGCGTCATCATGCTGCCGACCCAGGCCGAATTGAACACGCCGCGATACGTTTCCAGCCGCAGCGTCACCTGGCCGATGTTGACCAGGTAGCCGAGATAAAGCACCAGCCCCAACATCACCAGAAAACTGGCGCGGCGCGTCCGCTCCAGGAAATCGGCGCGGGCCAGGTGATAGAGAACACGGAGCGTTTTCATCGGGATATCGCCTCCTGGCTGACCTCGCGCAGGTAGACATCCTCCAGGCTGGGGGCGACTCGTTCCGCATCGGGCGCGGGCGCGGACTCGCTCACCACTCGCACCTGCATCCCGTTTTCGCGGCGCAGCACCCCGCTGACGAGGTGTTCGCGCTTGAGGGCGGGCAGCGTTTCAGCCGGGATGACCCACTGCCAGACCTTGCCATCCAGCAAGGCCAGCAGTTTTTCGGGCGCGGCGTGCTGCAACTTGCGGCCCTTGTGGATGATGACGATTTCCCCGGCGGTCGCTTCCACATCCGAAACGATGTGCGTCGAAAGGATGATAATCCGCTCCCCGGCCAAATCGGAGAGCAGATTGCGGAAGCGCACCCGCTCCTCCGGGTCGAGGCCGACGGTGGGTTCGTCCACAATCAGCAGTTGCGGGTCGTTGAGCAGGGCCTGGGCAATGCCCACGCGCTGCTTCATCCCGCCCGAATAACCGCCCAGCGGGCGCCTGGCCGCCTCGACCAGGTTGACCACGACCAGCAGTTCGTCAATCCGGCGGCGGGCGGCTTTGGCGCCCAGGCCCTTGATGGCGGCCATGTATTCGAGGAACTCGACCGCGTTCAGGTTGGGGTAAACGCCAAAATCCTGAGGCAGATAGCCGAGCGTGGCGCGCAGCGTATCAGGCGATTTGACGATGTCGGTTCCGTTCCATGTCACCGCGCCGCTCGTGGGTTGTTTAATCGTGGCGAGAATCCGCATCAGGGTGGATTTGCCCGCCCCATTGGGGCCGAGCAGGCCGATGATACCGGGGGTCAGTTCCAGGCTGAAAGCTTTCAACCCGAAAAAGTCGCGGCGGTATTGCTTGGAGAGATTTTCGATGGTGAGTTGCAT
>JAOACN010000139.1 GCA_026417815.1 Chloroflexaceae bacterium
AGATGTGTATAAGAGACAGGACGAACCCGATCAGGGTCAGCCCGAACTCGCGGGCCAGGTGCACCGCCAGGCTGCTCGGCGCCGAGACGGCGCACACGATCGGTATGCCGGCCACCAGGGCCTTTTGCACAATCTCATAACTGGCCCGGCCGCTCACCATCAACACGCTGTTAGCAAGCGGCACGCGCCCCCCCAGGAGCGCCCAGCCGATGAGTTTATCCAGGGCATTGTGACGCCCGATGTCCTCACGGCAGACCAGGAGTTCACCCGCCGGGTCGAAGAGCGCGGCAGCATGCAGGCCCCCCGTGCGACCAAACAACCCCTGGGCGCCGTACAGCCGCTGCGGCAGGGCCGTTATCACCTCGGGGCGGATAGAAGGCCCCGGGGCCAGCGGCGCGCAGCCACGTCCGCGCAGGGCGTCCAGCTCCGCGCGGCCACATACCCCGCAGGCGCTCCCCACCGTGAAGTGCCGGGTGAAGGTCGTCAGATCGGGTAGTTCGTCCCGCCGCAACACCACCTGGACAATGTTGTACCGCTGCTCGCCGTCCACCTGCGGGTCCACACAGTAGGCGATCTGCGCGATGTCCTGGCGATCGGCGATCAGCCCCTCGCTGAAGAGGAAGCCGGCGGCCAGTTCGAAGTCGTTGCCCGGCGTGCGCATAGTGATTGCCAGGCTACGCTGCGTCCCCCCCGCCCGCACCCGGATCTCGAGCGGCTCCTCAACTGCCAGTTCATCACGACGGGATCGCCCAACACCCTCGCTGAACGTCCAGATCGTGGTCCGCAGCGCCCCGCGCCGGGTCATCAACTTTCCCTCCTTACGACGGGAGATCGGCTCTCGCCGGTATCAAGGTCTTCCTCTAAGCACTTGCGTGGTCTCTGTGACTATCGGGTTGTTAACTCTACTTTGTCACGTTGCCGCTGGCGGGGGTTGCGATAGCCTGCGGCCCCCGAAGATCTTTCTGGTGCGGCGCAGCTTCGCCGCGCCGCACCAGAAAGGGGAACGTTCGGAGGGGTGCAACCCCTCCGAACCTCCTCCCAGCGGAAGCCGCGGCAGGTGACAAAGTAGAGTTAAGCGCAACCACATCGCTCTCTTAACCATCACTGGAGGCACGTCTGGAAGGGCCAGGCCCTCCCGGACCCTTTTTTCGCGGCAAGTCACCAGGAGGGCCACACCCTCCCGAATGGTCTGTTTCATCCCATCGTTGGGCGACGCGACCACTCGGTTGCCAGACGCCCCGGCGGGCCGGGGCGCCCGCTCATCCGCGCTCGACCCGCACCAGGGCATTGTAATCGGGGATGTGAGCCTCCGGCGAGCGACCGTCGCGGCTGAGCAGGTGATTGGCCTCGGGCCAGTGGACCTGAAGGTTGCCCGGACGCAGTGGCGCCAGCAGCACCCGGCCCCGGTATTCGCCATTTTCGTTCACCAGGCGCACGGCGTCGCCGTCCCGCAACCCCAGGCGCGCGGCGTCGGCGCGGTTCATCAGCACGGCGTCGCGGGTCGCGCCGTTGAGGGCGTCGCGCTGCTCGTGCACGATGGTATTAAACTGCTTCCCGCGACGGGTGCTGAGGCGGAACATGCCCTCCGGCACGGCGGCGCGCGGCGGCGTCACGGGGATAAAATGCGCCTTGCCATCGGGCGTGGGGAAGCGCCACCCCGCGCAGAGGTGCGGCCCGCCGTACTGGAACTGGTCGCCCTGCTTTTCCAGATGCTGGATGCCGTCGTAGAAGGGAATCACCCGGGCGATCTCTTCGCGGATCGCGGCCATGCCCCGGTAGCGCAGCCGGTCGGCCAGATCAGGGCGCACGCGGGCGGCCAGGTCGGCAAAGACCTCGGCCTCGCAGCGGGCCTGCGGCACGCGCGGGCCAGGGATCTCGGGGCTGAAGATCACCCGCCGCTCGGTGCTGGTTTCGGTGACGCCGCCGGGGATTTCGTAGCGCGTGGCGGCGGGGAGCAGCAGCACCGTATCGGCCGGCTCGATCAGCATCTGGCTGGAGAGCACGATGTCCATGTGCACCCGCAGCGGAACGCGCTCCAGCGCCGCGCGGGCATGCTCCGGATCCGGCATCACCTCCACGAAGTTGCCGCCGGCGGCGAAGAGCACATCGAGTTCGCCGCGGAAGGCCGCCTCGAGCATCTCGGGGGTGGTCATGCCCGGTTGAGTGGGCGGACGAAAGCCCCACAGCCGCTCCAGACGTTCGGCGGCGGCCTCGGTGATCGGCTCGCCGCCGGGGAACACCGTGGCGTAGGCGCCCATTTCGGCGCCGCCCTGCACCCCCGAATGGCCGCGAATGGGCATCACCCCGCAGCCCGGACGCCCGACGAAGCCCTTGCTCAGCGCCAGGTTGAGGATGGCCCGCACACCGTCCTCGCCGTGGGCATGCTGGGTCACCCCCATGCTCCAGACAAACACGGCCCGCCGGGCATCGCGGATCAGTTCGGCCAACTGGCGCATCTCGGCCCGGCTCGCGCCTGACTCGGCCTCGAGCTCCTCCCACTGCTGCCGGTCAAGACATTCGCGGAGCGCCGTGAAACCGCTGGTGTACCGGCGCACAAAATCGTTGTCGTACCACCCCTCGACGAGGATGTGCTTGAGCACACCATTGAGGAAGGCCACGTCACCACCGGTGTTAATGAGCAAGAAGGTCTCGGCCAGTTTTGTGCCAAAGAGGGCGCTATCGGCGATCGAGGGGATCCAGTAGCGTTCCATCCCCGGCTCGCGGTAGCTGTTCACACAGACGATGCGCGCGCCGTTGCGCCGGGCGTGGTAGAGGTACTTGGTGGCGACGGGCTGATTGTTGGCCACGTTCGAGCCGATGAAGACGATCAGGTCAGTTTCCAGCCAGTCGCTGTACGAGCACGTGGTCGCGCCGACGCCCAGGCTGCCCTTGAGCGCCACCGTACTGGGCGCGTGGCAGAGGCGGGCGGCGTTGTCAATCGAGTTCGTGCCCATGGCCCGCACGGCCTTCTGGGCCATGTAGTAGCTCTCGTTGGGCATGCCCCGGCTGGTGAGGTAGAAGCCGAGGCGCCCGGGGGTGGTGGCGCGAATGCGTTCCGCAATCAGTTCCAGCGCCGCGTCCCAGCTCAGGGGCCGAAAGCCCGCCTCGCCGCGCCGCCGCGCCAGCGGGCACGGCAGCCGGCCCAGGGCGCGCAACTCGCCGCTGGAGTCGCCGGCGAGCGCCCGTATATCGGCTATGAGCGAGGGGGCGAAGGGCGGCATGGTGTTGAGGCGCAGCAGGCGCAGGCGGATGTTGCACAGGTGCACGCCGCTTAACGTCCAGTCGCTCAGACCGGTGGTGCCCAGGGCGCAGCCATCGCAGACGCCCTGGCTGAGGATGCGCCAGGCGTAGGGCAACTGGTCGCGGTTTTCGACCAGCGCCTTCCAGATCTCCAGGTAGTTGTTGGGGCGCTGCTCGCCGATGCCAAAGGGCTTGAGGCTGACCCAGAGCGATGGGTCCCAGCCATGCCGCGTGCGGGCCATAGGTGATCCTTTTTTTCCTCAGTGACAACGAGACTTCGTCCGGGCGGAGCTTTGCTCCTCCAAGCCTTCCCGCCGCCTCCTGTTCCGCCCGCGGTGGGCGGGCGCCCTGGCGAAACCATGGGGGGCTGCCGCCGCGGTCGGAACCAACGGAGCGCCGAGGGCCGCGCCCTCCGCCCCTCCCCGAACGGGCGCGTTGGCGGGTGATGGGGAAAGCGGGTTTCCCCACGCCCCCGGCCGAGCACCACCGCAGGGCGCCCCTCCGGGTTGCGACCAGACAGACCAGATTGGAATCCAGGCTTCTCTGTAGCATACCACAGCCGGCGCGAGGGCGCTCCCCGAACGGTGTATAATGCCCTGGCGCGGGTGACGCATCGTTCAGGAGCACGTATGGAACTTGGTTTGATCGGCCTGGGCCGGATGGGGACCAACATGGCCATCCGGTTGTTACGGGGCGGGCATCGGGTGGTGGTCTATAACCGCACCTTCGAGAAGGCGCGTGAACTGGCGGACGCCCACGGCGCCTTGGCGGCGCGCACCCTTGAGGAACTGGTCCAGACCCTGTCCGCGCCGCGGGTCGTCTGGTTGATGCTGCCGGCAGGGAAGGCCACCGACGAGTATATTGCCAGTCTTACCCCGCTGCTGCAACCCGGCGACGTGCTGATTGACGGCGCCAACAACAACTACCGCGCCAGCATTGCCCATGCCGAACAACTGGGGGCCCACGGCATTCGTTTCCTCGACGCCGGGGTGAGTGGCGGCATCTGGGGCCTGGAACTGGGCTACTGCACCATGGTCGGCGGCGACCCCGACACCTTCGCCTATGTCGAACCGCTGTTGCGGACCCTTGCCCCACCGGACGGGTACATGCTCTGCGGCCCGCACGGCGCCGGCCATTTCGTGAAGATGATCCACAACGGCATCGAGTACGGCATGATGCAGGCCTATGCCGAAGGCTTCGAGATCCTCCGCCAGTCGCGCTACGATTTCGACCTGCAGCGCATCAGCCACCTCTGGAACCAGGGCAGCGTGGTGCGCTCCTGGCTGCTGGAACTGGCCGAACGGGCCTTCGCCCAGGACCCCGCGCTCGCCGGCATTCGCGGTTATGTCGAGGATAGCGGCGAGGGCCGCTGGACGGTGCAGGAGGCGATTGACCTGGACGTGCCGGCGCCGATCATCACCCTGTCGCTGCAGATGCGCTTCCGCTCGCGCCAGGAGGACAGCTTCAGCGCGAAGGTGCTTGCCGCCCTGCGCCAGCAGTTCGGCGGACACGCGGTGAAGACGGTGGAGGAGTAGGGCCAAAGCAGCGGCGTAGCCGCTGCTTCGGCCCGCGGCCCAACGAGCATCACCATGAGCGACAGCGGCGTCACACCCCTCGAAAATCCGCTGCGGGCAGGCCTGCGGCTCTGGCGCACCCCCGAACCGTGCATCGTCGTTATCTTTGGCGCCAGCGGCGACCTGACCAGCCGCAAGCTGGTGCCGGCGCTCTACAACCTCGCCCGCGAGCGCCGCCTGCCGGGCGGCTTCTCGGTGGTGGGCTTCGCCCGCCGCGAGTGGGACGACGCCACCTTTCGCCGGGTGTTGCTCGAGGCGGTCAATGCCAATTCGCGCGCGGGTCCGGTGGAGGAGGCCCTCTGGACCAGTTTCGCCGAAGGCATCTTCTACCACCGCGCCAGTTTCAACGACCCCACGGGCTACGCGCGTCTCGCCGAGCGCCTGGCCGCGATTGACGCGGCGCGCGACACCGGCGGCAATCGCGTCTTCTACCTGGCCACACCGCCCGAAGCCTACCCCGAGATCATCGCCCAGCTCGGCGCCCACGGCCTCAACCGTTCGCCCGGCGGCGGGTGGACGCGGATCATCATCGAGAAGCCCTTTGGGCGCGATCTGGAGAGCGCCCGCGACCTCAACCAGCAGGTGCTCGCCGTCTTCGATGAGCGCCAGGTGTACCGCATTGACCATTACCTGGGCAAAGAGACGGTCCAGAACCTGTCTCTTATACACATCT
>JAOACN010000288.1 GCA_026417815.1 Chloroflexaceae bacterium
GCCACGAACAGCAAGGCGCCCAGGCTGGCGAGGACACGATACTCGCGCCATCCTGTCCCGAAGGCCGACGAAGGGATCTCGTAGCCGATCATCCATAGAAAGGGCTCGGCTTGCTGGGCGAAGGCGACTGTGCAACAGGCCGCCAGCATCCACCAGCGCCGCGGGTCGTCGTACCGGCGAGATGACAGCGCCGTCTGTACCTGCGTCACAGCTCTTCTCGCATCAGCGTTGCTTCAACCTCCCGGTTCGGCCCGATGGCGCGATCACCCTGATGCGTCACAGCTCTTCTCGCATCAGCGCTGCCTCAACGGTTGCCCGGCCCGGCCGGGTCGAGGCTGGCGTCGCCATAGAGGGCAAGTGTACAGTATGAGCGTACAAAAAGCTGCTCGGTGATGCACGCGCCGGGTGCGTAGTTCTCGGCTGATTCCCATAGACAGCCGCGGTGATCATCCACCTGGATGAGTGGATGCGCCAGGCGCCGCGAAATACTCCATTTTGCGTGATGCGCTCTCCTCGCATCTGGACTATGGTACCCCCGTCCCCCCTGGGACGTCGCAGGTCACGACCGCAGCAAAAGGAGTACTCCGATGTACAGATTGTTCCTCCTCACCCTCCTGGGTCTCATCGTCGCGTTCAGCGGCGCGCCTCGCGCCATGGCCCAGGGCAGTCTCCCTGGCGAGATCACCGGCTCAACCTGGGAGCTTGTGAGCCTGACGCCCGCAGGCGGCAGCGCCGAAGATACGACCGGCGGCGGGATCACCATGGCCTTTGGCCCCCAGAACGCGGTGAACGGCTCCGGGGGATGTAACAATTACCGCACGAGTTACACTACCACGGGCAGCGGCAAGATTGACTTTGGACCGGCGGCGGCCACGCTGCGGGCCTGCCCCGAGCCGGAGGGCTCGCGGGAGGGGCGCTTCTTCGTTGCCCTGGATGCGGTCAACGCCTATCGCCTCGACGCCGGCCGGCTCATCCTGAGCGCCGACGACGGGACCGAGCTTGTCTTTACCGTGCAGGCTGCCACAGGCGGCGCGACGCCGCCCACGACGCTCCCCGGCACGGGCGGCGAGAGCCACGCCGCGCTCTGGATGGCGCTGGCCGCGGCCGTGCTCGGCGGCGCGGGGCTGGCCCTGCGTCGCGCGGCTGCCCGCTAAGTCGTCTGTGAACGAAGTTTCCTTGCATTTCTGCCCCCCTCCCAACCTCCTCCCGTTGGGGGAGGAGCCGGACTCCCTCCCCCAGCGGGGGAGGGTTGGGGAGGGGGTGGAGTTACCGGAAAACTTCGTTCACAGACAGCTAAGTAAACGACCCCAGGAGAGCAATGCTGCCCATACACCACCTTTTTCGCGTCCTTTTCTACCCTGTGCTGCTGGGGATGCTGCTGGCAGCCTGCGCCGCGCCGCCGACGCCATCACCCACCGCGACGCCCCCTTCCGCGGCCACGGTGACCGTCGCGCCTACCACGACGCCTCTCGCTGCCCGGGCCTACCGGTTGGGCCAGGCTGATGTGAGCGTGGAGGTGGGCGGTGGCGTGGTCGAACCCCTGGAGCTGCGGGGCACGATTGCCGCTCCGGCAGGCGCGGGCCCGCACCCGGTGGTGCTCGTGCTCCACGGGAGCCACGCCGTCTGCCCGATGCAGCCTCAATCGCCTGAGGAGCCGATGATCTGCCCCCAGGCGACCCAGTTCCGCAATGACCCCGGGCTCGGCTATCTGCTGGAGGCGCTGGCCGCCCAGGGCGCGCTCGCGCTCGCGCCGGACCTGAACACCGCCTTTCGGGCCGAGTTCGGCGGGCTTGAGCAGGAAACGGAACGGCTGCGGTTCGTTGTTGAGCGGCACCTGGAGCAACTGGCGGCTGGCGCCCCCGCCTTCGGCCTCGACCCCGGCCTCACGGTGGACCCGGCGCGCCTGTACCTGATCGGCCACTCGCTGGGCGGCAACGGGGCTTACGAGATCGCCACCGCCTGGGCGGAAGATGTCCCGGCGCCCGGCGGGTGGGGGCCGGCTCGCGCCCTGCTGCTGCTCGCCCCGCCCGTGGCGGGCGGGTTCGACAGCGTTCCCCCGCTCGACGTGCCGCTGGCAGTGGTACTGCCCGAGTGTGACGGCGATGTCTCCTCCCTTGAGGGCCAGCACCACGTTGAGGCTGCCCGGCTCGACCCGGGCCGGCGCAGCCCGGCGGTGGCGTACTTGCTGCAGGGCGGCAACCACAACTTCTTCAACGCGGCGGTTGAGCTTGACGATGGCCAGCGCTTCTTGAGCCGCTGCCTGCCCGAGGCCCCGCGCCTTTCCCGCGAGGGCCAGGAGCAATTCCTGGCCGGCCTCGCCCCGGCGCTCCTCAGCGCCTGGGAGTCGGGCGACGCTAATGCCATCCCTGGCCTCGATCCCACCCGGCCCGTCCCCACGACCCTCTACGGCGCGCCGGTGCTCCTCGTCCCGGTCGCCCCGGCGGAGCAGCGCCGCCCGATCTTGCCCGGCACCGCCAGCAGCGAGTTGACCGCCGGCCCGCTGGGCGGGGCGGTGCAGGTCGAGGGCGCGGAACTCGACTTCTGCCCCTACGGTATGGCGGGCAGCGGCAGCCCGTGCCGCGCAGGTGTCAGCAACCCAGGCATGCCCGCGCAACTGCACCTGGCCTGGGACGCCCCCGGCGCGGCGCTGCGGGTCGCCATCCCGCCGGCGTTCGCCGATGCCTCGGCGGCCAGCGCGTTGCAGCTCCGGCTCGCGGTCGACCCGCTCGACCGCCGCTCGCCCGCGGGCGAGATGCAGCGTATGCGCGTCATCCTGCGCGATAGCGCTGGCGGCGAGGCCGCGCAACTCGTCACGGTCGCCTTCCCGCCCGGCAAGGTGCTGGGCGAGAACTGGTTTGGTCACGTCTTCCCGGGCATGGTCCGGCTGCCCCTGGCGGCGCTCACCGGTGTTGACCTGGCGCGGCTGGCCGAGGTGGCGTTGCGGCCCGAGAATCCATCCGGCGCACTCTTCCTCGCCGACATGGAGCTGGTAACGGACGGCGCGGCCATCAGCGGCCCGCAGCGGCCCTCGCCCTTCCGCAGCCTCAGCGGCGCCGTCGCCGTGCCCGAGTTGAGCGACGCGCCCGAGGGTAGCCGGCTGATTGTGCGGCTGGAGTTTGCCGTCAACGACGGCGAAGGCCCGCGCTTTGTCACCATCCAGCCCGACATGGTAGCCGGGGCCCCGCCCTTCCCCTTTGCGCTCCGCTACCACCAGGCCGCCATTGACGACCGCCGCGACTATGTGATTGACGCGATCCTGCAACTGCCGGATGGGCAGTCGTTCAGTTCGCCGGCGCCCGTCCCGGCGATCACGGACGGGGCGCCACAGCAGGACATTGCCCTTGAGCTGGCGCGGGTCATCGTCGTGGAGCCCACACCGGTCCCGACCGACCGAACCTTTCGGCTGACGGTGCGCGCCCCCGCGGGCCGTCCCTTCCCGCCGGGGGCGCAGGTCAGCGTGACCCTCTCACGCCTCGACGCAAGCGGTATCGGCGTCGACACGCTCGCCGTCGCCGGCGCGACGATCGGCGATCAATCGGCGGAGAGCGTCCAGATCGAGGCGCCCTACTGGAGCGGCGCGGTGGAGCCGGGCGCGCCGTATGGCGTCAGCGTTATGGTGTTCGCGGCGGACGGCTTCACCCGGCTCGCGGAAACCGACGGCAACATCCCGGTCGACCTCGCAGCCGGCGAAGCCGTCGTGGAGCTTACGCCGGTTGCGCCGTAGGCCGGCCTGCGGCGTGGCACTCGCCATCACCCCTGGAGGGCGCGGGGAGGCTCCAGATCCCCGCGCCCCCCGCACCTCCCCGAACGGTAACCCAAAAAGGCCACGTAGCGAAACCATGTCCAGGAACCCCGGCTACCGGAGAACAGGTAGGCGAACACGCTTGCCTCCCCGGGTCGCCATCTCGCTCCCGTGTCGGGCGCAGCGATCTTTCCGCAGCGTAGCGGCTTCTTTTCCTCCTGGCGCGCCATTGCGGTGTACATTGAGGCCAGCGCCTGGCGCTGGTACGGCCAGTGCCATCGCCGGTGCGCGTCTGGTATTCAAGGTGATCGCTATCCGCCGTTCAGTCTCCAGTAGAGCCACCCGGACGTGCTGTGCGACCGTGCGGCGAACCATCCGAGCATCCAGGGGGAGTGTGAGGTGCAGATGTGCGACGTATACGGATCGCGCCCAACGGCATAAGGAGCGTGCTCGTCTTCGCGATCGCGCTGGCGCTTGCGGGCGCGGTGGGGTGGCGGTTGCTGCTGCGCGGTTTTGTGCGGCGCTACTATACGCAAGCGTATGAACCTGTCCGGTTAGCGGCGACCGATGTGGGCGACTACCCGTCCGAACAGCATCTGCGCGACGTGCCCTGGATCGCCGCCGATGTCCCGGTTTGCCAATCCACCAGCCTGCAGATGATCGCCGCGCAACGCGGCGCCATCTGCTCCCGCGCGCACATCGATTTTCTCATGGCCTTCACCTACGGGTTCAGCGCGATCCCGGGGATGGACACGTTCTTTCCCGGCGGCATCGATCCCGAAGTGGGCCTGCGTGACGCGGCGCCCTACCTGGGCCTGCGCCGGCGCTACTACGTGACCGACGACCCGGCGCTCTACCTCCGGGCGCTGCGTTCCTTCCTGGCCCGCGGCTACCCGGTGCGCGTGGCCCTGGACATGGGCGCGCTCTATGGCGCGTCCACGTTCATCCCTCATAGCGACGTGCTAATTGGCTATGACGCCTCCGGATTCTACCTGTACGAGACCGTCTGCGTCCCGCCGGCCACCTGTGCGCCCGGCGAACGTCCGCCGGGCGCGGCGGGCATCTACGTGACGGAAGCGCGCCTGCTGCAGGCGGTGACCAGCCTGGCGCGACGGATCGCCTATCCGTGGCGTTACTCGCTGACGATCTTCGAGCCAGGTCCGCGGGCCGACGATCTGCGACCGGTATGGGAGCGCCTGGCGAACGCCACGCTGGGCGGCAATCGCTACGGGCCGCCCACCGGCGTCGCGGTGCTGGAGCGCGTCGCCGACCAGATCGAACGGCGGGGATCGCGCTATCCTCTTGCGAAGATCACGGAGAGCCTGGAAAGCGCCGCGCGCTTCCGCCGCGACAACGCGCGCTACCTGCGCGAACACTTCCCGGACGAGGCCGATCTGGCCCGGGCGGCGGAACAGTTCGAGCAAGCGGCGGATCGCTATGCCGCCGCGCTCGGCGGCAGGGGCGCCGACCGGCACGCGGCCGTAGAGGTCGATCACGTCCT
>JAOACN010000325.1 GCA_026417815.1 Chloroflexaceae bacterium
GTGTAGGGCCGCGGCGCGCTGCGGCCGTACGGGGGCTGCGGGGGTGTGTAGGGCCGCGGCGCGCTGCGGCCGTACGGGGGCTGCGGGGGTGTGTAGGGCCGCGGCGCGCTGCGGCCGTACGGGGGCCGGTTTTCATCGGGCGTTGTGCGCCATGCGCGGGCTATACCGGACTTAATGCTAAATCTTCATCAGGCGCCCGGCGGGCCGGTGGGCCGCGGCACGTGCAGAACGTTTCGTCGCACCCGCCCTGCACCGGAAGATAGCAGATATGTTACAATCAGCGCCATCCGGCGTAGCAGAAAAGGAGCGGTACCTATGAGCAACACCGGCATTTCGAGCCCGGGCACCCTTGCGCAGCGCCTGGTGCCCGCGCGGGGCGCGCTGCAACGGCCCTTCGTCCGCGACGGTCTACTGGTTCTGGCAGGTTCCCTGCTCATGGCGCTTACGGCGCAGATCAGCATCCCCCTCCCGTTCACCCCGGTGCCCATCACCGGGCAAACCTTCGGCGTGTTGCTGGTCGGAGCACTCCTGGGCCCGCGCCTGGGGGCGCTGAGCATGCTCGTCTATCTGGCCCAGGGCCTGTTGGGGTTGCCCGTGTTTGCCGGCGGGCGCAGCGCCTGGACGCCGCGCAGCATTCCCGGTATTCCGGTGATCATTGGCCCGACGGCGGGGTACCTGTTCTCCTTCCCGATTGCCGCGGCGGTGGTGGGCGCGCTGGCCCATCGCGGCTGGGATCGGAACGTGTGGACGGCTATTCCCGCGATGCTCCTGGGGAACGTGATCATCCTCGTCCTGGGCTTTCTCTGGCTGGCCGGGGCCACGGCCTTCTTCCGGGGCAGCGTTGACGTTGTCGCGCTGCTGAATCTGGCGGTGCTGCCGTTCCTGCCCGGCGACGCGATCAAGATCCTGCTGGCGGCCCTGGCGCTGCCGGGGGGCTGGCGCCTGCTGGAGATGCTCGATCAGCGGTAAGACGCGCTTCACGCCCGGGCTACGGCCCGGAGAGACGCGGGGAGGCTGTGCCTCCCCGCGTCTCTCGTTGCCACACGGTCAGCGCGACACTGTGGCGCATCGACCCCGGGTGGGCGCATTGCGCCCCGGGCGCATCTGTGGTACACTCACGATGCCTGCCCCCGTAGCTCAGAGGATAGAGCAGCGGTTTCCTAAACCGCGTGTCAGCCGTTCGAGTCGGCTCGGGGGCGCCAGCAGCAGAACGCGGCAAACCGGCCCTGGCTCGGTTGCCGCGTTCGTCTGTGTTCCGCCCAGGATGCAATTTGGGATGCAATTCATCGGTCATGCCCTCCGTAACAGCCGGTCGAGGGCGCGCGCTGCCGTGCTCGCCCCGGTCGTCGCTCCGCCTCCCCAGCGCCTTGCTGCCGGAGAAGATGTAGTGCGGAGCGTGCCAGGGAACGGAGAGGATGAGCCGTATACGTCAATCCAAAATCCAAAATCCAAAATGGGTATCACTCCCAGCACCGTCCCGTCTCCACGATCGCCCGTGCCAGCGCCGCCACTGCCGGCTGCCCGTGGCGCTCGGCGAGCGCCACGATCCACGGCGCCAGCGCGGTGAGATCATCGAGCAGCGCCGGGCGACCGCGGCGGGCAAGGCAGCGCAACATCTCGGCGAAGCGATCGGTGGCTTCGCTGCATGCCTCGGCGAGGTGGGGGGCGAGGGCGCCCAGCGCCGCGGCGCGGTTATCCTCACCTTCGGCGGCGCGGGCGGCGGCGAGGGCCTCGCCCAGCACCTGCACCTGGTCGGCGGGCGGCAGGCGGGGGGCGAGGGCGCCCAGTGCCGTGGCGCGGTTATCCTCATCCCGGATGGCGCGGGCGGCGGCGAGAGCCTCGCCCAGCAGCGTTACCGGCAGGCGGGGGGCGAGGGCGGCCAGCGCGTCGGCGCGCCACTCCTCATTGAAGATGGCGCGGGCGGCGGCGAGGGCCTCGCCCAGCACCTGCACCCGGTCGGCAGGGGGAAGGCGGGGGGCGAGGGTGCTCAGCGCCCTGGCGCGCCTCCCCTCATCTTCGATGGCGCGGGCGGCGGCGAGGACCTCGCCCAGCAGCGTTGCCGGCAGGCGGGGGGCGAGGTCGGCGAGCGCCCCGGCGCGCCTCCCCTCATCCTGGATGGCGCGGGCGGCGGCGAGGGCCTCGCCCAGCACCTGCACCCGGTCGGCAGGGGGAAGGCGGGGGGCGAGGGCGCCCAGCGTCCGGGCGCGCCTCTCCTCATCTTTGAGGGCGCGGGCAGCGGCGAGGGCCTCGCCCAGCACCAGAACCTGGTCGGCAGGCGACAGGCGGGGGGCGAGGGCGCTCAGCGCCCAGGCGCGACTCCACTCATCTTGGATTGCGCGGGCGGCGGCGAGGACCTCGCCCAGCAGCGGTTCCGGCAGATGGGGGGCGAGGGCGCCCAGCGCCCCGGCGCGCCACCCCTCATCCTGGATGGCGCGGGCAGCGGCGAGGGCCTCGCCCAGCACCTGCACCTGGTCGGCAGGCGGCAGGCGGGGGGCAAGGGCGGCGAGCGCCGCGGCGCGCCACTCCTCATTGAAGATGGCGCGGGCGGCGGCGAGGGCCTCGCCCAGCAGCGCTTCCGGCAGATGGGGGGCGAGGGCGGCGAGCGCCCCGGCGCGCCTCCCCTCATCCTGGATGGCGCGGGCGGCGGTGAGGGCCTCGCCCAGCAGGGCGGGCGGGAGATGGGGGGCGAGGGCGCCCAGCGCCTCGGTGCGATACTGTTCATCGTCAATCGCCCGCGCCACCTCCAGCGCCCGTTCCCACGGCAGGGCGATGCCGTCTGCGAGCAGCGCCGCGAGACACGCCACCTGCTTATCCGCATCGGGCATCTGCGCAATCGTCTCCAAGGCTGCCGCGGGGCTCCATTTGCCCTCCGGTGTGCCCACCTTCACCAGTTGTACCAGCAACTCCGGGAACAGGTTGCCGGCCCGGCTGCGCAGGCTCGCCGCGATCAGTGCGCAGCGCAGCATCAACCCCAGGTCGCCCTGCTCCTCGGCGTGGCGCCAGAGGACGTCGAGGTCGCTCAGGTAGCCGCTGTCGCTTCCCTCGGCGGCGTGGCGCGCCGCCTGCCAGGGTTGGAGGTAACGCTGTCCATCCGCGCTCGGTACGATCTCGGTCAGCACCTGGCGCATGCGCTCCCACTCTTCTGCCGATTTTAGATGCGCGATCCAGAACTGCCGCAGGTAGTCGGGCAGGGGCCGGCTACGGTCGGCGTACCACGCATTGCCGTAGGCGATCAGCCGCTGCTGGAGCCGCTCGCGATCCTTCGGCGGGCAGATCTGTTCGAGGAAGACCTCGCGCAGGCGCTGGTGGCTGAAGACGTAGGAGTGCTCGCCGACGGTGATGATGAAGCGGGCGACTTCATCATCGTGGACAGCATCAACAATGTCACTCTGCTCAACGAAGACCTCCGGCGCCAGCGCCTGCAGATCGTCGCTGGTCAGCGGGCCGTAGGCCGCCGCGCACAGCGCCAGCAGTTCGCGGATGGCCCGGCTGGCCTGCCGGCGCCGCCGCAGCGTCTCCACCCAGTCCTTGAGGAAGGCTTCGAGGCCGGGCGGGCGCCGGGTCAGCGACTCCGGCGCGATCTGGCCGCCGGTGAGCGCCTTGATCAGCAGGTTGGCGGTCAGCGGGTCGCCCTCGCTGACCCGGTAGAACTGGGCGACGAAGTTCGGGTCGGCGGCGCGCGCGGCCAGCGCCGGACCGCTCTGGCGGAGCAGGGCGGCGATCGCGGGCAGGTCGAGCGCGCGCAGGTCGAGCTCCTGCACCGCCGCGGCCTCCCAGCCCAGGTGGCGCCGCCAGTCCTCACGGGTAGCGTTGGCCCGTTGCCGCGCCGCGACGACGATCTTGAGCCCGGTCTGCGGCGGTGCGGCGCAGAGCGGGCCGACCGTCCAGCCGGTCGCTTCGTCAATGCCGTCGAGCACGACCAGCGCCTGCGCGCCGTCGGGCAGCTCGCGGCGCAGGTAGTCGGCGATCAGGGCGCGCAGGCTGGTGGGTGCCTGGTCGTAGGCGCGGAACTGCTCCAGATCCCGGTGCAGGTCGGCGAGGCCCTGCGCGAGCAGGCTCAGGGCCGTCTGCTCGCCAGCGGTCTGGTAGCGAATGCTGACCGGCGCGAAGATGATGCGCCACTGCGGCTGCTGCTGCTGCACGCGGGCGATCCAGTGGACGAGCAGGGCGGTCTTGCCGATGCCGGTCGGCGCGACGAGCAGACCGAACGGGTAGCGTGGGTCGGCGAGAAAGGCGTCGAGGGCGGCCAGTTCCGCGTCGCGCCCGCCGAAGACATCGGCGGCGTAGTGCTCGATCAGCGGGCGCACCAGCGCGCTGAGATTGACCGGCAGCGGGCGCAGGATCTCCTGATAGATGGCCTGGGCGCCACGACCGATGGCGATGGCTCTGCCGCTGACATCGCCGGTGGTGGTCTCGTCGCCGCCGACGTAATCGCCGCCGGGCCGGGTGAGGTTGCCGCCTGACAGAGCGATGTCGTGGCCGGATTGCGTGGCGGGTTCGTCGCTCATACGCCTGATATGGAGCGATTGCTTCGCGGAGGCTGCCGCGAGCGCAGCACGCCGGTGGGAATGATGAGGCAAGGGTGTTTTGAGAGGCTCTGGCGGATTGCTGGCCGTAGCGGGCAACCTGCTGAGACGCGGCAGTAGCACGCTGAGCACCAGCGAAACATATCGGCTGCACGCGATGGTGAGCCGCTTCATGTCCGGTCAACGGGGTTTTTCCGTCACGCCGGGTTCGGCCGTTTCTGTTGCCAGAGATAATTCAGAAGAAGATTGCTGTATAAAATGCATAAATTGAGCCGTTGAAACAACCCTGTATACTGTAATATCCCGGTGGTGCGACTCTCAGACAGAAGAAATGCCGCAGACGAGAGTATTGCAGCGGGGAATAGTATGGCATTCAGAACCTTTAGATGGCCAAACTCATCAATCCACAAGGCCCAGAGAGGATTCAACATCAAAAAGAGAAAACCAATTCCAGAGGCAATTCCATGGATTTTGCCTGATATTGTTTCTTCGAAATCTTCGGGATCTTCGGGGAAGACACCGGCAAGGATTGAGCCAATTCCAAACAGAGTAATTCCGAGAAGAAATAAGACATGGCTCCATCGCATCTTCTGAAATGCCAGGGCTTGTCCTACGGCAAATACAAGCAGCAAGCCGCCAACCGCCACCAGGGCGGCGCATTGATGCTTTTGCACAGGACTGCGCGAAGTTCCCAATGTGCTGATAGTGTCATGTAAATGACTGTAACCGGGATACCGTGTTGCCAGTGCCACAGGCGCTAAGAGATCAATGCATATCGCGATGATTAAGACGGCAAGAAAACTATGGAATTGGCGCTTGTGCATTCGTATTCTTTCCCCTGGGAAGCGAGGTTTCGGGCGCTTCCTGCCGCCCGGGATCGCGACTGGCCGGCGAGACGAGGCAGCATGTGGGTGAGACGCGCCAGACGGCCCGGCGTAGCCAGGCCGTCTGGCGCCGTCGGGCCTGTACTGCCCCGCGCAGATCCACCGGCCAGTCCCTCAGCAGCCGGAGCGGCATGCCGCGAAGGTCGTGGATGCGCGTCTCCATCACCCTCCAGCCACGGCGGGGAAGATGTCAATCGTGTCGCTGTTGCGGATGATCGTTTCAACGCCCTCGGGGAGATAGGGCGCGTCGCGCCCGTTGACGAAGACGTGCACGTGTGGATAGAGCATGCCCTGCTCGTTGAGCAACTCCCGCCGCAACGGGGGGAAGCGCGTAACAACAATGTCTACCAGTTCGCGCACGGTGATGCCCTCGGGGACGTCAAACTCTACCGTGCGCCCGCCCACGATGGGGCGTAGGGTTGCGTAAAAGTTGATGTGCATCGGTTTTATTTGGGATACTATCGAAAGATCTGGGAGGGCTTCACCCTCCCAGATCTTCCCACAGGCAAGGCGAGCGGGGCAACCTGGTTGCCCCGGCCCTCCCCCATCACCTTAATCGTCCAGGATGCCCAGTTCGCGCAGCTTGGCCTCCGGCACCACCCCGTTGACCCAGCCCCGCGCCCGGTAGTACTCCTCCAGCATCAGATCCAGCTCGCACACGTGCCCCTGCGACCCCGGCATCGTCGAGGCCTCCTGCGTGAAGCGCGCCGGCAGGTAGTCGCTCCCCTCCCGGAACCCGGCCAGGTTGTTGTAGTACCGCTCCAGGTTGTAGATCCGCTCCCCCGCCTGCAGCACGTCCTCCGCCGTGAAGGGCACCCCCACAATCGCCGCGTACTGCGCCGCGTACTCCGCCGCCCCCTCCGCAAAGGCGCTGAACTTGCACAGGTCCAGACTGTCGGAGAAGGCGTGCACGTCCTGGAAGATCTTCACCAGCTCCCCCTTGCCCTGCCAGGCCAGGGGGTCCACCTTCAGCGAGCCGAAGGGCATCACCCCCAGCTCCGCCGCCGGGGTGTAGGCCCGCAGGTGGCAGGCCCCCCGGTTGCTGGTGGCGCAGGCGATGCCCATCCCCTTCAGCCCCCGCGGGTCGTAGGCCGGCACCCCCTGCCCTGTCTC
>JAOACN010000457.1 GCA_026417815.1 Chloroflexaceae bacterium
CGTCAGATGTGTATAAGAGAAAGCGCCTATACCGTCCCGTACAAGCTCTCCGACGCCGAGGCGCACCTCTACCGCGAGGTGACCAGCTACGTCCGCGATGAGTTCGACCGCGCCGAGGCCCTCCAGAACGAGAAACGCGCCGGGACGGTCGGCTTTGCGCTGACGGTGCTGCAACGGCGCCTGGCCTCTTCCCCCGAGGCGATCTACCAGTCGCTGCACCGCCGCCGCGAGCGCCTGGAGCAGCGCCTGCGCGAGCTGGAGTTGCTCCAGCGAGGGAGTTTTGCCGCAGAGAATGCGGAGGGACGCAGAGGTTTGCATCTATCAGATCCTCTGCGTCCCTCCGCGGTAGATCTCAGCCCGGAAGACCTGGAGGACCTCGAAGACGCGCCCGACAATGAGGTGGCCCGGGTCGAAGAGGAGATCCTCGACCAGGCCCCTGCCGCGCGCACGATTAATGAGTTGAAGCTGGAGATCGCCAATCTGAAGCGCCTGGAGGCCCTGGCCCTGGCGGTGCGCCAGAGCGGCGAGGATCGCAAGTGGCGCGAGCTGGCCAGTCTGCTCGGCGAGATCTTCACCCCCGCGGCGATCGCCAATCGCCTGGCCGAAGAGCGCGCCCCCTACGGCCGGCCGGCCCGCCCCATCCCCTCGCCCCACCAGAAGCTGGTGATCTTCACCGAGCACCGCGATACGCTCAACTATCTGGCGCAGCGCATCGGCACCCTGCTTGGCCGCGTCGAGGCGGTGGTGACCATCCACGGGGCCATGGGCCGCGAGGAGCGCCGCAAGGCCCAGGAGACCTTCCGCCACGACCCGGAGGCGCGGGTGCTGATCGCCACCGACGCCGCTGGCGAGGGCATCAACTTGCAGCGCGCCCACCTGATGGTTAACTATGACCTGCCCTGGAACCCTAACCGCCTGGAGCAACGCTTCGGGCGCATCCACCGCATCGGCCAGACCGAGGTTTGCCACCTGTGGAACCTGGTGGCCGAGGAGACCCGCGAGGGCGATGTCTACCGCGCGCTACTCGACAAGCTGGAGCAGGCCCGCCAGGCCCTCGGCGGCCAGGTCTTCGATGTGCTCGGCAAGTTGCAGTTCGAGGGCCGCCCGCTGCGCGATCTGCTGATCGAGGCCATTCGCTACGGCGAGCGGCCCGAGGTGCGCGCCCGGCTCACGCGGGCCATCGCCGGCGCCGTGGATCGGCAGCGCCTCCAGGAGTTGCTCGAGGAGCGGGCGCTGGTCCACGACGCCATGGACATCCGCCAGGTGGCGCGGGTGCGCGCGGAGATGGAACGGGCCGAGGCCCGGCGGCTCCAGCCCCACTATATCGAGTCGTTCTTCCTTGAAGCCTTCAAGCGCCTCGGCGGCGCCCTGCGCCAGCGCGAGCCGCGGCGCTACGAGGTCACCCACGTCCCGGCGGCCGTTCGCAACCGCGACCGGGTGATCGGCATCGGCAATCCGGTACTGCCGCGCTACGAGCGCATCACCTTCGACAAGGCCCTGCTCAAACACCCGGGCCAGCCCGAGGCCGCCTTCGTCTGCCCCGGGCACCCCCTGCTCGACGCCACCCTCGACCTGGTGCTCGAACGCCACCGCGACCTGCTGCGCCGCGGCACGGTGCTGGTGGACGAGCGCGACCCCGGTACGCAGCCGCGGGTGCTCTTCATCCTCGAGCATGCCATCCAGGACGCCAGCACCCTGCCCAGCGGCGAGCGCCGGACGATCTCGCGCCAGATGCTCTACGTTGAACTGAGCGCCGATGGCGCGGTCCGCAGTCTGCACTCTGTCTCTTATACACA
>JAOACN010000483.1 GCA_026417815.1 Chloroflexaceae bacterium
CCCTGTCTTTCGAGGTCCGTGCGTAGTCTGTGACCGAAGTTTCCTTGCCTTTCCGCCCCCCTCCCAACCTCCCCCCGTTGGGGGGAGGCGCCGGGCTCACTCCCCGGTGGGGGGCAGCTTCTGCTGCGAGGAGGTCCGGAGGGGTTGCACCCCTCCGAGCTTTCCCCTTCCTGGCGCGGGGCCTGCGGCCCCGCAACCCCCCCACCAGCGGCAACGTGACAAAGTAGAGCTACTCAGCAGAGGAGCAGCTAGAACTGGATCAGCGAAAACACGGGGTAAGGGGCCAGTTTCTCTCGCCCGCCCAGGAAGGTCAGTTCGATAACGAAGGCCAGTTCGGTCACGTTCCCGCCAGCGCGTTCGACAAGCTGGGTGGCGGCGCGGATGGTGCCGCCGGTGGCGAGCAGATCGTCAATCAGCAGCACGCGCATCCCGGGGCTCAGGGCGTCACGGTGGATCTCCAGCTTACTGGTGCCGTATTCGAGTTCGTACTCGATCTGATACGTTTCGGCAGGCAGCTTGCCCGGCTTGCGGATCGGTACCAGCCCCACGCCGAGCTGTAGAGCGATCGGCGCGCTGAAGATGAATCCCCGTGACTCCACGCCGGCCACGGCGTCAATGCCCTTGTTCTGGTAACGCTCGACCAGCGCGCCGATCACCTGCTGAAAGGCGGGCCCGTTGCCGATCAACGTCGTAATGTCCTTGAATTGAATACCCGGCTGAGGAAAGTCGGGGATGTTGCGGATCAGGCTGGACAGATCAGTGGTGCTCATGGCTCCTCCACAGGTGGACGGGGTTCAGGAGGCCGTCAGGCAGGGTTCGCGACGACCGCCCGCTTGGCCCGCGGGCGTCGGGAGAACGCTACCACACGCATTATACTATGGCAGAGGTGCGGAGGTGCAGCGGTATGGAGGCGTGGAGGCGTGGAGGCGTGGAGGCGTGGAGGCGCTCCTTCATGCGCGGTCTGCTGGGCGGCTCGATGAAGGGGCAGTATTCAAGCCTGAGGTCACTGTGTGGCCGTCTGGGGCAGGCGCGCAGGGCGCGGCCCGCGGCGACGTATGCTGCCCGCGGCGGACGGAAAGGCGCGAGGAGGCGTAGCCTCCCCGCGCCCTTCCCGTCCGACCACGCGGTTACTCTTTATCGTCCTCGATCAAGACCAGGCCATACACCGTTCCGGCATACACCAGACTGCTGATCAACGGATGCGGACGCGCGCCGGGCTGGACGCGGCGGTAGATGTGGCGTGGCCCGTCCGGATGCTCGACGTAGAGGTACTCGCCGTAGATCTGGAAGCTGGCCGCTTCGGCGCTATAGTCCAGGTCATCGTCGAATGTGTCGCTCATAGGCTTGTCCTCATCCCGTGGGCAGGGCGCCAGCCGCCCGACCCGGTCAAACGAGCTTGCCGTTGCCATTGGGCAGGCTGATCGGCACGTAACTCGGCCCCTCGACGCCCCGCTCCACCAGCGTGTTGCTGACGATGGAGCTGGCCCGCCGTTCGAAGACCAGGTTGGTGATCTCATCAACCAGCGCGGTTGAGCCGTTGTAGCCGACGATGCTGCGACGGTGGTAGCCGAAGCGATCCTCCACCGGGAACCCGACCCGCAGTAGCGGGATGCCCTCCGCATCGGCGATGAACTTGCCCTTCGAGTGGCCGATCAGCAGGTCCACCGGGCGGGCCTTGATCCGCTTGTGCAGTTCGTGCAGATCGCCCTTGAGGATGATCTCGCTCTCGACCCCCAGTTCCTCGGTGAGTTCGACCATGTGCTCGGCCCAGGGCATGGTATCGGCGGCAGTGAGGACGTAGGCCGGCGTCATGCCCATCTCGGCCACCAGCCCCACCAGACCCTCCAGGAGATCGGGGTCGCCGTAGAGGGCCACCCGCAGCCCGGTGGTGAACATGTGCGTGTCCACCAGGGCGTCGAGGAGCCGGGCGCGTTCCACCTGCAAGGCTTCGGGAATAACGTGGTCGGTGATCTCCACCAGCGTGTCCACGAAGGCGTCGGTGTTGGCCAGGCCGATGGGCATGGTCAGCACGTGGGCCGGAACGCCGTAGCGGCGCTCGTAGATGCGGGCCGCTTCGCCGCCGACGTAGCGTTGCAGCGCGATCGTCGCCAGGGATTTGGAGGAACTGCGCAGTTCCTCCACCGTGGTGCCGCCACGGGCGAAGTGCGGACGCGGTTCGTAGTAGCCTCCGTCGAGGGTTTCCGAATAGTCGGTGATCCACAGGCCGTTCAGCCCCATCTCGCGCAGCATGTGCTTCAGTTCGCGGATGTCGCCCGGGTTGACCCAGCCAGGGATGATGTTGATCTTGCCGTTGGTCTCGCCCTTCTTCTTGCGCCGGTCGGGGAGGTTGCCGGCGATTTCCTTGAGGAAGTTGTCGAAGCCCGTGGTGTGGTTGCCGATGTACGACGGGGTCTTGACCGAGAGGATGGGAATGGTCACCTCAGGATGCCGCTCAAGAAACTCGTCAATGACCCCCGGAATGTCGTCGCCGATCGTCTCGGAGAGGCAGGTCGAGCAGACCATAATCAACGTGGGATGGAAGCGCTCCCAGATGTTCTTGAGCGCGGCCAGCAGGTTGCTCTTGCCGCCATAGACGGTGGTTTTTTCGGTGAGCGAGGTGGTGGCCACCTCGACCGGTTCGCGGAAGTGGCGGGCCATCTGATGGCGCGGGTAGGTGGCGCAGCCCTGTGAGCCATGGTTGATGGTTATCGCCCCGTGGATGCCGTAGTTGGCCAGCATCGCCCCGATCGGCGCGCACGAGCGCGTCGGATTAATGGCGACCGCCCGGTCCTGTATCGTTATGGAGCTCATCTATTCAACCTCCTCGAACCCGTGGGTCGTGTGGTGCGCTACCGGCGCGGGCCGGGCGCGGCTGCGCAGGGTCTTCCAGATGGGGGCATGCAGGGCCTTGTCGATGTCGCGGGCGAAGTTGACCATGCCAACGAAGCCGGCATACGGCCCGGTGTCGTAGGTGTGGCCGTTGACGAACGGCACGCCCATCTTGTAGGCCACGTACTTCTCTTTGTTGCCCGAGATGAACAGGTCAGGGCGCCGGTCGCGCAGGATCTCCTCGATCTCCGGCACGTTGGGGTTGTCCACCACCAGGGCGCCTTCCTTGAGCTGGCGGAAGATCTTCTGGTAGTCGTCGTCGTGGCCGAAGGTGGTCGCCGCGGTCATGGTTTCCATACCCAGCTCGCGCAGCAGTTCGATCCAGTGCCACACCCGCGGCCCCCCCTGGTAGATGAAGACCGTCTTGCCCTGCAGGCGCTGGCGGTAGTGGTCCAGTTTGGGCTGGATGCGCGCCAGTTCGCGTTCGATCACCTCCTCGGCCTCGGCTTCGAGGCCGAAGAAGGCCGCGGTGTCGCGCAACGCCTGCGACATGTTCTTAATGCCCCACAGGGTGACGTCAATGTAGGGCGTGCCGTACTTGTCGCGCATCATTTCGGCGATGTAGGTGGCCGACCGCTGGCAGTGGACGACGTTGAGCGCAGCTTTATGCATGATCTTCAGGTCGTCCACCGAAACGTTGCCGGTGAAGCGGGTGAGGATCCTGACGCCGATGGCCTCAAACAGGTACTCAAAGGTGCGCAGGTCGTTCTTGATGTTGTAGTCGCCGATGATATTGATCGCCCGGCTGAAGTCGCCCTCCGGCTCGACCGAGCCGACGAGCTGGCGGAAGATTGTCTCGTTGCCGACATGGTGGCCCATGGACTGGCTGACGCCGCGGAAGCCCTCGCACTCGAAGAAGACCACCGGCTTGCCGATGAGTTCCTCGGCCTGTTTGGCCACGTCGCGGCCATCGTCGCCGATCAACGCCGTCGAGCAGGTGTTGTAGACGAAGACGGCCTTGGCGTCGGGGAACTCGCGGCTGGCCTCGATGATGCACTGGAGGAGCTTCTTCTCGCCCCCGAAGACGATGTTGGTCTCGTTCATATCGGAGACGAAGGTGTACTTGATGTGGAAATCGCTGTCGGCAAGGTGGGGCCGGTAGCCCCAGGAGAAGAAGGCGCAGCCGATGGGGCCGTGGGTGAGCTGGATGGCGTCTTTGACCGGGCCGCCGACCACGCCGCGGCAGCCGGCGTAGGTGCAGCCGCGCTCGGTCATGTCGCCGGGAGTGGTGGCAACGTTGCTGGCGATGAAACAGCCCGACCCGTCGCCACGCTGGCACCCGCCGTCCGGTCCCTTCAGAGCAATGTGGATCGCTCGTTCGGGGAGGGTCTGATTGCATTTGAACTTCATACGGCATCTCCTTTGCGAGCCAGGAACCTGGGGATGCAGACGCGGTCGCTCGGGCCGCAGCCTTCCTCACCGGGGACGCCGATGGCGTCGGCGCGGCAGCGGGTGCAGTTGCGGAACTGTTCGATGATCGGCGCGCAGGCGTTGCGGACCTGGTTGACCTGCTCGAGGGTTGGTTCGGGTAGATGGGCGAACTTGGCCAGGGGCAGCATGGGAATGATGTTCATGATGTAGGCGCCGTTGTCCTTGACCGCGCGGGCGATGGCGGGCATATGCTGGTCGTTGACGCCCGGGATCAGCACCGAATTGACCTTGACGACCATGCCCCGCCAGGACGCTTCGCGCAGCCCTTCCATCTGGTTGTGGTGCAGCAGTTCAAAGGCGGCGCGGCCCCGGTAGGTTTTGCCCTTGTAACGCACGTACTCGTAGATCTGCTCGCCGATCGCCGGGTCCACGGCATTGATGGTAATGGTGAGGGTGGTGATCCCGGCGCGCTCGATGGCGTCAATGCGGTCGGGCAGCAGCAGGCCGTTGGTCGAGAGGCAGCGGATGAGCTGCGGAAACTCGTCGCGGGCGCGCTCGAAGGTGGCGAGGGTGGCCTCATTGGCCAGGGCGTCGCCGGGGCCAGCCACGCCGAGCACCTTCAGGCGCGCGTCCTGGGCGATCGCCGCGCGCACCGTGGCGAGGGCCTCGTCGGGCGAGACCACGCGCATGGTGACGCCGGGGCGATTCTCGTTGGGGCAGGCGTACTTGCGGATGCAGTAGTTGCACTTGATGTTGCAGCGCGGCGCCACCGGCACGTGGATGCGCCCGAAGCGAAAGTGGGCCGCGCGGCTGTAGCAGGGGTGCGTGTCGAGATCCACCTTGGGAACGCAACTACCGGCGCAGCCTGCGGAGGGCTGAGTGTTCATCATGATCTCCAGGGTAGGCGGCGCCTCCGGCGCCGTTCCTTTCACCAGTGATCGGGGAGGGGGGCCTGGGAGGGCAAGGCCCTCCCAGACCCTCACGCGCAAGGAACGTGCCGGATGCACAGCCGGCCTCCGGCGCGGCCTCAATCCACGATGCCGTACTCGCGCATCAGATCTTCGAGTTCGTCCTGGGTGATCGGGGTGGGAATGGTGAACTCGGTATTGCTATCGATCTTGCGGGCGAGTTCGCGGTACTCCTCGGCCTGGGGAAGGCTGGGATCGTAGTCGATCACGGTCTTCTTGTTGATCTCGGCCCGCTGCACGTCTTTGCTGCGCGGCACAAAGTGGATCATCTTCGAGTTGAGCCGTCGGGCGAACTCCTCGACCAGGGCGCGCTCGTTTTCCACCAGGCGCGAGTTGCAGATCAGCCCGCCCAGCCGGGCATAGCCGCGTTCGGCGAACTTCTTGATGCCCTTACAGATGTTGTTGGCAGCGAAAAGGGCCATGTATTCGCCAGAGCAGACGATATAGATCTCCTCAGCGTATCCTTCACGGATGGGCATGGCAAAACCGCCGCAGACCACGTCACCCAGAACATCATAGAATACGTAATCCAGCTCGTCCTCGTAGGCCCCCAGGGTCTCCAGGGTCTGGATCGCGGTAATGACCCCGCGACCGCCGCAACCGACGCCCGGCTCCGGCCCGCCCGACTCGACGCACTTGACGGTCGCGTAGCCGGGGACCATCACCCGTTCGAGGCTGACCCGCTCAGCGCCGAAGCCGCGCAGGGTATCCAGCACCGAAGGTTGGCGAACGCCGCCCAGCAGCAGGCGCGTACAGTCGGCCTTGGGGTCGCATCCGACAACCATCACCTTCTTGCCCATCGAGGCCAGGGCGGCTGCGATGTTCTGTTGAGTCGTGGACTTGCCGATCCCGCCTTTGCCGTAAAATGCCACCTGACGCATACCAACGCTCCTTACGAAGGTCCTGACCATACCAGACTGATACCTGGCGTTCCTGCCGGGGTGGGGCGCGGCGCAGGCCAAAGCTGCGCGCGCCGGCTGAGAACCCCGCCGGTGCCAGCGGCAGAGGTTCGTCCGATGATGCTGTGGCCGATGCGTGAGGCGGAAGGATATGTGGTATGATGTCGCCGCATCGGCGCTCACGCCGCCGTTGCTCAGGTCCCCCGCCGGTGCCAGCGGCGCGGGGACCGCCCTTGATCGGGGCCTGGGCACATGCCGCCAGGCCTGCGCAAAGGGCCAGCGCGGGCGCAATCAAAGGATGCGCGAAGGCGTCGCGCTGGCGCTATGCGCGCCTGCCAGGAGCATGCCACTCTGCGGGAAAGGGCAACGCTGATCGTTTACACCCTTGTTGCGCCGATCGCTCGGGGCCGAGGTGGCAGAGAACTGCGTTATTCTCTACCTGTCTCTTATACACATCTCCGAGCCCACGAGA
>JAOACN010000555.1 GCA_026417815.1 Chloroflexaceae bacterium
CGCTAGGGCCCCAACCATGCTGATTGCCTCACTGCTTCTCTTGCTTCCGCCGGATTGCGTAGCGGTTGCCGGCGCCCGCATCCTCGCGCAGGATCTGGCCTGTCTCTTATACACATCTGACGCTGCCGACGAGATGTACCAGCAGGTGAATAACATGACCCGCTAGGGCCCCAGCCATGCTGATTGCCGCACTGCTTCTCTTGCTTCCGCCGGATTGCGTAGAGGTTGCCGGCGACCGCATCCTCGCGCAGGATCTGGCGGCGGCTGTCCCGGCCTTCCGGCAGGTGGATCCGGCCGCTCCGATCGGATATGCGCCGATGCCTGGCATCGTGCGGTGGCTGGCGCGGCGGGAGATCCTGGCTGCGCTTGGCGGCGCGCCGACGGCACCAGAGCTGCCTTCCAGGGTCTGCGTTGTCCGCAAGTCCGGCGCAGCCAACCTGGAGGGGATGCTCGCAGCCATGCGCAAGGTGCTGCCGACGGACGGAACTGTCTCTGTCCTGCGCGGGCCTGCGGCGCCGGTGCCGGAGGGACAGTATGTTTTTTCGCCGTCCGCGATCCGCCCATCGGGGCTCCGTGGGGTGTACAACTGGAGTGGGCGCATCCAGCCGGCCGGCGGGGGCCGCAGCGTCCCCATCTCTGCCGTGGTGAAAATCGAGATTCGGCGTCCCGTGCTTGTGGCAAGACGGGCCATTGCTGCCGGAGCGGCCATCGGCGAGGGAGATCTCGAGGCGGAGATCCGCGAGGTGGGCTGGCCCCCGCCAGCGCCGGCGGAAGATCCCTCGGCCTTCCGGGGCTGGAAGGCGCGGCGCCGGCTGGAAGCCGGGGAGAAGGTGGACCCGAAGTGGTTGATGGCGCCGCTGGCGGTGCAGGCGGGGTCGCGCGTGTCGCTGACAGTGAAGGAAACGGAGTCGAGCGTGCGCGTGGACGTGGTGGCGTTGACCGGCGGCAGACCTGGCGAAACGATCCTGGTGAAGAGTCCATTCACATCAGAGCGGATCCGGGCCCGCCTCACCGGTCCCGGAGAAGCAGTTCTGGCGCGGCAGGAGGGAGCCCCGCGATGAGAAAGCTGGCATGTGTAGCCGTCATCAGCCTGTGCTGTCACTGGGCTGGCGCGTCGGATGGGCCGGGCCGCCGGGCAGGCGCGGAGTCGCCTCTGGATCGCCTGATCCGCGAGGCGAACCAGCCGCAGGGCCTTCCACAAGAAGGCGCATCTCCGGGCTCACTGTATACGAGCCGGGGGAGGCTGGCCGATCTGGCGCGTGACCTGAGAGCGATTCAGGCGGGAGACGTCGTGACCATCGTGGTCGCCGACCGCGCCAGCGCCATCTCGAAGGGTGCCACGACTTCGGTCAGGAAGTCCGAGGCGAGGGCGGGCATCACCTCGCTGGCAGGGCCGGTTCGCGCCTCCGGGCCTCTGGGGCAACTGGCCAACCTGGGCGGGGAGAGCAAGCTCGACGGGCAGGGCGAGACCTCGCGCGAGTCGGTGCTGGAGACCACGATTTCGGCGAGGGTCACTCATGTGCTTCCGAACGGCAACCTCGTCGTTGAGGGGACCAAAGAGGTCATGATCAACTCGGAGCGGCAGCGGGTGACGATCCGCGGGCTGCTGCG
>JAOACN010000623.1 GCA_026417815.1 Chloroflexaceae bacterium
GGTGCGCCTGACCGACAGCTTCCCCCGCCTGCCCGGTTTCGTGGCCTACAATGTCATCAAGTACTGGAACCGCCTGATCCCTCGCTGCACCGCGCCGACGATCTCCTTCCAGGAGGCCCTTTCCCGCGGCGCGCGCCACCTGCACGAGCGCAAGATCGACGTTGCGGCCTACACCGCGGCCACCGACCCCGACGACCTGGCGGTGTTGCAGTACACCGGCGGCACCACCGGCGTGAGCAAGGGCGCCATGCTGTCGCACGGGAACCTGCTGGCCAACGTGGCGCAGATCGAGGAGCGCGTGGCCGGTAACGTGACCCACGGCGCGGAGTGCCCCCTGGCGGTGTTGCCGCTGTACCACATCTTCGCCTTTACCACCAACCTGCTCTACTTCTTCCAGGCCGGGGCGCGCAACATCCTGGTGGCCAACCCCCGCCCGCTCTCGAACCTGCAACGCGCCATCGAGAACTATCCCATTAGCTGGATCCCCGGGGTGAACACTCTCTTCAACGGGCTGCTGAATGAAGAGTGGTTCGCCGACCATCCCCCGCCGAAGCTGCGCGGCAGCATCGCTGGCGGCACGGCGCTGCACGCTGCCGTGGCCGAGCGCTGGCAGCGCGTAACCGGCACGCCGGTGATCGAAGGCTACGGCCTGACCGAGTGTTCTCCGGTGGTGACGCTCAACCCGTTCGAGGCCAACCGGCCCGGGAGCATCGGCCTGCCGCTGCTCGGCACCGAGGTGCGCCTGCTCGACACGTATGGCGAACCGGTCCCCGCTGGCGAGCCGGGCGAACTGGCCGTGCGCGGCCCCCAGGTGATGCAGGGCTACTGGCAACGCCCCGAGGAGACCGCGAAGGTGATCCGCGATGGCTGGCTCCTCACCGGCGACATTGCCGCGATGGACGCCGATGGCTACCTGCGCATCGTCGATCGCAAGAAGGACCTGATCATCGTCAGCGGCTTTAATGTCTACCCCAATGAGGTCGAGGACTGCATCGCCGCCTGCCCCGGTGTTTCCGAAGTGGCGGTGATCGGGTTGCCCGACGCCAAAACGGGCGAGATGGTCAAGGCCTTCGTGGTAGCGAAACCCGGCGCGAACCTGACCGCCGAACAGGTGCGCGAGCACTGCAAGCAGTACCTGGCGCCCTACAAGGTGCCGAAAGCGGTCGAGTTGCGCGCCGAGTTGCCGAAGAGCGCCGTGGGCAAGGTGCTGCGCCGCGAGTTGCGCGCCGAGTCCCTGACGGTGTGCCAGCAGGAAGGAGGCGCCAATGGTTAGCCAGACCGAACAACTGCTCCTGGCGCTGATGATCGGGGTGATCATGCTCGGCATGGGCGCCTCGCTCACCTGGCGGGACTTCTTCCGCGCCTTCAAGCGCCCGCAGGCCATCCTGATCGGCTTCGCCTCGCAGTACCTGCTCATGCCGGCAATCGGCTTCAGCCTGGCCGTGGCGCTGCAACTGCCTCCGGCCATCGCCATCGGCCTGATTATCATCTCCTGCATGCCCGGCGGTTCGACCTCCAACATCTTCACCTACTTCGCCAAGGGCGACCTGGCCCTTAGCGTGACCATGACCACCTTTTCCACCCTGGCCGCCTTCGTAATGGCCCCGCTGTGGATCTTCGTCTACGGCAGCCGCTTTATGACCAGCGAGATCAATGTCGGGATGAGCAGCGTGATTATCGGTCTGGTAGTGATGCTCATTCCCGTGGTGATCGGCATGTTTATCCGGCGACACAACGCCAATGTCGGCGCGTTGCTCGAATTGCTCGGCGGCATCCTGGGGGTGGTGATCATCCTGGCGCTGATCGCCCTGTGGGTGCCCCGCAACGCTCCGCTGCTGGCCACGACGCCGTGGCAGGTCTATGCCGCCGCGGTGGGTGTCGGGGTGATCGGCTTCTTCTTCGGCTTCCTGGTGAGCCAGGGGGCAGGGTTGGGCTTCCGCCGGGCCACCACTGTGGCGCTGGAGACCGGCATCCAGAACGGCCCGCTGGCCCTCTCCATCGTGCTGCTCAGCTTCCAGGGCGACCTGGCCAACGAGATCGCCCTCATTCCCGTGTTGTACTCCCTCTTCATCGTTATCACCTCGTCGCTGGTGACGGTGTTCTTCCGCCGCCAGAACCAGTTGCGCCAGCAGTACGTGGGGGCGTTGTTGTGAGACCCGGGTTCGCCGCACGGCCCTTTGAGTGACCGTTGGCCCAGAGGCGCGGAGGTCGTAGCCCTCCGCGCTCCGTTTCTTCCGCCGCGGGTGGAGGCTGAGCCTCCCCGCGCGCCTGTAGACGGCGGAAGCGATGCCAGGTCCGCCTCCGGCGGAGGGGCGGCGTAGCCCTACCACCGAAATAACTGGGGTTTGCCCCGAGGACTTCGCGCACGCCCCTCCGTCCAACGGCCGATTGCACCCAACCGGGCCCGATTTGCTATAATGCACAGAAGCGATCCGTTCGAGTGGAGGGCATCGCCCTCCACTCGCCTGTTTTCAGGCAAGGCGATGAGTACGAAGCAGGCCCCTCCCCGCGTGGTGGCGGAGAACCGCAAGGCGCGCCACGATTATGATATTGAAGAGACCTACGAGGCCGGGATCGTGCTGACCGGCAGCGAGATCAAGTCGGTGCGCGCCGGGCGCGTCAACCTGCGCGGGAGCTACGCCAAAGTGTACAATGACGAGGTCTTCCTGTACGACGCCCACATCTCGCCCTATGAGCAGTCGGGTAAGTACTTTAACCACGACCCGCTGCGTCCCCGCAAACTGCTGCTCCACCGCCGCGAGATCAGCCGCCTCGACGGGCTGGTGCGCCAGAAGGGCCTGACGCTGGTGCCGCTCAAGATCTACTTCAAGGGCCGGCGCGCCAAGGTCGAACTTGGCGTGGCGCGAGGCAAGAAGGTCCACGATCGCCGTGAAGACATCGCCCGACGCGAGGCGCAGCGCGACATCGAGCGCGCCATGAAGTCGCGGACCCGCGAGTAAGAGCCTGTCCGGACACCTCCTTCGGGAGGGCCAGGCCCTCCCGGACCCTCGCTTCTCGAAGACCGCCGGTTGGCGGGGTATGGGGAAACCAGGTTTCCCCACGCCCCTGCCTGATGGGAGGGTCTGGAAGGGTATGGCCCTCCCAGAACGTAAGTGGATGACCTGGTTAGCTCTACGTTGTCACTTGTCGCGGCTTCCGCTGCGAGGAGGTTCGGACGGGTTGCACCCCTCCGAACGTTCCCCTTCTAGTGCGGCGAGGCCGCGCCGCACCAGAAGGGGAGGATCTTCGGGGGCCTGCGGCCCCCGCAACCCCCGCCAGGGGCAACGTGACAAAGTAGAGTTATCCGGATAGGCTCTAAATATGGCGGGCTACCTGCAGGTTCTGCGCACGAACCGGAACTACCGGCGCCTGTGGTACGGTCAGGTGGTCAGCCAGATTGGCGACTGGCTCGATAGCGTTGCACTGTTTACGCTCACCCTCAATCTCACCGGCTCGGGGCAGGCGGTGGGGTTGCTGTTCCTGGCCGAGTTCTTGCCAGGCGCGGCGGTCGGCCCTTTTGCCGGGGTGATCGTCGATCGGCTGCCGCGCAAACTGGTGCTGATCGCCAGCGACGTGGGGCGGGCCATGACGGTGCTACTGCTGCTGCTGGTCCGTGGCCCCGAGGATCTGTGGCTGTTGTATCTGGCGGTCGTGGCGAAGGTGTCGCTCACGGCCTTTTTTGAACCGGCGCGCTCGGCGATCCTGCCCGGCCTGTGCAGCCGCGAAGAACTGGTAGCGGCCAACGCCATCAGCGGGGCCACCTGGTCGGCCATGCTGGCCCTGGGCGCGGCTCTGGGCGGCATCGTGGCGGGCACCCTGGGCGTGCGGGCGGCGTTCCTCCTCGACGCGACCTCGTTCCTGCTCTCGGCGGCGCTGATCGCCACCGTGCGCGTTCCCCGGCGCCTGGCTCCTGATCGATCCGACGAGCCGGAACAACCAGCGTCGCGCCCTCCGGCGGGAATCCGGGGCGCGCTGGCCGAGTTCCGCGAGGGGCTCCGCTACGTGTTGACGCGCCACGAGGTCGGGTGGTTGACCTTCAGCAAGGCGATCTGGAGCCTGGGGGGCGGGGTGCTGCTGCTGCTGACGCTGTATGGCCGCGAGATCGCGCCGCTTGGCCGCGATGGGGCGATCAGCATCGGGTTGCTGTATGCCGCGCGTGGGGTGGGGACGGGCATCGGGCCGTTTCTGGCGCTGCGTCTTGGGGGCTCCGGGCGACGCTTCTTGCGACGCTCGGTCGCCGTGGCGTTCTTCATCAGCGCCGCGGGCTACCTGGCCCTGAGTTTCGTGACCACCCTGCCACTCGCGGCGCTGTGCGTCCTCTTCGCCCACATTGGCGGCAGTATCCAGTGGGTCTTCAGCACGACGCTGCTGCAGGCGCGAGTGCCCGATCGCCTGCTCGGGCGCGTCTTTGCGACTGAGTATGCCGCATTGACCCTCACCACCGCCCTTTCGGCCTACCTGACCGGCCTGGCCCGTGACGCGGGGGCCTCGCCGGCTACCCTCGCCGTGGCCCTGGGTGGCATCTTCGCCGCCTCGGGGGCGGTGATGGTGGCGACACTGTGGCCCGAGCCGATGCTGGCAGAGATGGGGGATGGACGAGCCTGATGCTCCTCTGAGGGCATGCCCTCCCGTCAGGCAGGGGCGTGGAGAAACCCGGTTTTCCCGCCCTTCCGCAGGAGATATGCGGATAGGCTCTTTGTAATACAAAGAGCCTTCTGCCCCCAGGGGAGGCTCGGAGAGGCTGCGTCCCTCCGAGGGCCCGTTCCGGTGCGGCGCGGTTTCGCCGCGCCGCATCAGGAAGGGAAGATCTTCGGGGGCCTGCGGCCCCCGAAACCTCCGCCAGGGGGCAAAGTGACAAAGTGGAATTAGTCGGCAGCAGGGCCATCACACTCAGTTGTGGCTATTTCTACTTCTAAGAGCCAGATAATATCCGCAATAAGCGCACCGTTTTTCAGATGTCCGAGCACCTTGATGGTATCTCCAGATTGAATAGGGGGACCCGCCAGGGAGCAGCCATTGCGGCTGTAGGTAGCGGTGCTATTCTCAAAGCCCGTTCCGACGGGGCGTTCGTTGAGCCAGATCGCTTCAAATCCATCTACGGGTTCTTGTAGGATGATCTTCCGCGGAGGTTGGACGAGAAACTCCGCAACCGTTGCTTTCGCAATAACAATCTGATAGCTTCCAGGCTCGGTTGGAGGGGGACCGCTTCGCCCGGGCAGCGGAACGCTACAACTCCAAACGGCGACAAGGGTAGCGATGATGACGGGCAGATATGACCAGCGCATAGCACGCACCCCTGGAGAGGAGCAGGCTCCGGGTTCGCCCGGCGGGTGGGGCCGCAGCGCGCTGCGGCCGTACGGGGGCTGGTCTTCGCTATAACGACATCTGCCGAAGGGGAGGCGCCACCGGTCCTGCAGAACATCACCCCATCAGCGCCAGTTTGGCCGAGGCCAGTCCGACTACCAGCAGCGCCGCCCCGAGGCTCACCGCGCCATCGCTCCAGCGCATCAGACGCGGGCGCACGTCTTCTGGGGCCTCCGCGGTGAGGATCTGGGTCCCCAGGTGCACCATGCCCGCCAGCAGCGCCAGGAAGAAGGCCAGGGCGGCAAGCGCGTTGCTGTGCAGCGCCGCCCGCACCGCGGTCTCTGGCGCCCTCAGATGGGGCGCCAGCGAGACCACCAGCACGCCAATCAGCCCCAGGCTCAGGTTGAAGCTCACCTGCTGCCACGTCAGCCGCTTGCCGATCAGGCTCGCCGCCCCGATCAGCAGCCCGCACACCAGATAGCCTGCCAGTTCGAGCATCATTCTTTCCCCTTTTTGAGATCCTGGCTTTCACGCGGCTGAGCCGCATAACAATGGAATGAAAGAGTTTTTTCGCGGGAGGGCTGCGCCCTCCCGGACCCTCCCCGCTGCCTGGCGCGGCGCTGCCCGAGCGGGCTGCCCCCTTTCGGACCCTCCCCCGCCGCCTCGCGTGGCCCTTCGGAACTCTCCTCTAAGAAATAAGCAGTTACCTTCGTGATCCCAACGTACCACGGATCACCCGCACGCGCCCTCCGTGTTCCTACGGAACGCGCTTCCCGAACCCTACCGTACCCACGCCTCCCCGGGCAATCGACTTCACCTCCCCACCTCCCCACCTCTACACCTCCACGGCTCCACACCTCCACCTCCCCACCTGGGGTATAATCCAATACAGAGGGGGCACAACGGGCGGCCTCGGGATGCCGGCACGCCGCGCCGGACGGAGCAGGTTGCGGGTTATGATCGGAGTCAGCGTTGCCACCGCCGCCTTGCGCGAGCGGCCGCGAATGGAGGAACAGGCCGAGATTGCCCGGCAGCGCGCCCGGGAACTGGGTCGCCCCGTGCTGGTAAGCGTAACCACGCGCGTGCGTCCGCGTGACCCGCTGGCCCTCTTTGCCCGCGGCCTCGGGGTCACCCACAACCGGCTCTTCTGGAGCGTGCCCGCGGTGGGTCTGGCCGTAACCGGCC
>JAOACN010000067.1 GCA_026417815.1 Chloroflexaceae bacterium
AGATGTGTATAAGAGACAGTCTGGCGATCGGCGCCCAGCCCGTCTGGAACCCGGCAGATTGGCCGGCCCTGGTCACCCGCACGGCTTCGCTGCGTGCCCAGATCGGGCGGGCGCGCAACAAAGGGGTAACGGTCGCCCCCCTGCCCGTCGAAGGCGCCGCCGGGCACCCGGAGGTGCGTCGTTGCCTGGCGGAGTGGCTGGCCACCCGCGGTCTCCCGCCGATGCGCTTCCTGGTTGCTCCCGATGTGCTGGCGGCGCCCGCCGCGCGGCGCGTGTTCGTCGCCCGCCGCGATGGCGTGATCGTCGCCTACCTGGTGGCGACCCCCGTTCCGGCGCGGCAGGGCTGGCTGGTTGAGCAGATCGTTCGCGGTCACAACGCGCCCAATGGCACGAGCGAACTGCTCATCGATACGGCCATGCGTGCCCTGGCCGCCGGGGGCGCCCGCTGGGTGACCCTGGGCCTCGCGCCCCTGGCGCGGCTGACCGGCGCGCACGCCCCCGAGCCGCCAGCGGCGGTGCGCCTGCTGCTGGAGTCGCTGCGCGCCTGGGGCGGGCGCTTCTACAACTTCGCCGGGTTGGAGGCCTTTCGCTCCCGCCTGCACCCTCAGGACTGGGAGCCAGTGTATCTGCTCAGCCACGAGCGGCGCACCTCGCTCGCAACCCTCTACGCCGTGGCCGGGGCCTTTGGTGGCGCCCCACCCCCGCTCTTCGTCGGGCGCGCCCTGCTGCGGGCCCTCGCGCCCCACCACCCCCGATGACCGGCGCTCCCGCCGCGGCGTACCCTGGCCGGTTGGAGGGGGGTGGGGAAACCCGGTTTCCCCACCCCCCTGCCGTGAACCACGCAGGCGCAAAGGGCGCCAGGAAATCCTTCGCGCCCCTGGCGCCTGTGTGGTTATAATAAAAGCTATGAGCGATCCAGCATATCGTAGTCTCTACGAGCAGGGCGTGTTGCAGGAGCGGGCCGCGGCGGCGCGCGAACGCCTGGCGGCCTGCGTGCTGTGCCCGCAGGTCTGCCGCGCCGACCGGCTCGATGACGAGGCCGGTGCGTGCCGTGTGGGCCGCGAGGCGCTGGTGGCCTCCTACGGGCCGCACATGGGCGAAGAGAACGTGCTGCGTGGCTGGCGCGGCTCAGGAACGGTCTTTTTCAGCGGCTGCAACATGCGCTGTGTATACTGCCAGAACTACGACATCAGCCAGATCGCCCGCGGGCGCGCCGTCGACGCTGAGGAACTGGCGGCGATCTTTCTGGAGGTGCAGCGCGCGGGTTGCCACAACCTCAACCTGGTTACCCCTTCGCACGTCATCGCCCAGATCCTGGAGGCTCTGGCGCTGGCTGTGCCCCGTGGCCTGCGCCTGCCGATCGTCTACAACACCTCCGGCTACGACTCGGTCGCGGCGCTGCGGCTCCTCGACGGCGTGGTGGACATCTACATGCCCGACATCAAATACAGTGACTCGGCCCTGGCGCAACGTTACTCCGGCGTTCCCCACTACTGGGACGTGGCGCGCGCGGCCCTGCGCGAGATGCAGCGGCAGGTGGGCGATCTGCGCATTGTGGGCGGGCTGGCCACGCGGGGCCTGCTCATACGCCACCTCGTGCTGCCAGGGGACCTGGCCGGCTCGCGGGAGGTGCTGCGCTTTGTGGCGGAAGAACTGTCCCGTGATGCCTGGATCAACATAATGGACCAGTACTACCCGGCCTATCGCGCCTTCGATTACCCCGAACTGCGCCGGAGCGTCACGGCGCAGGAGTACGCCGCTGTGGTCGCCTGGGCGCGAGCGTTGGGGTTACATCGGGGCATTCCCCTCGATAGGATGGGGTAGGACGCGGACGTTGCTCAAGCCCTGCCGCGTTCAAATGTACCTGTTCAGATTTACCGCAGAGCACGCAGAGAAACGGAGAGGGTGAACTTTCTGAAGCCCTCCGCGCCCTCTGCGGTGCGAACGTGTTCGGTAGATGTGAACACTATCGTTCAAATCCATCATTGACGTTTCAGACAATCAGTGGTACACTTTGCGCGTTGACCAACATCATCCCCTGTGAGACCAGCCTCCTCCCCGCTGTCCCCTGGTTCCACAGAAGCCTTCGTCGCTCGAAGCATGTTGTTGTTGTGGTCGCCGGAGCGAGTGTGGCAGGCAGACGCCTGGCCACCGGCAGTTCGAGATGTCGACGGGTTTTTTGTGGAGACAGCTTTGCTGTCTTTGCCAGCACTGCGCGGATGCGCAGAGGAGAGAGTTCGATGCAGGTCAAACTGTTTGTTGGGAATCTGCCCTGGAGCGTGGGTGACGCCGAGTTGACCCGGATCTTTACCGATCACGGCGCGGTTCACAGCGCGCGGGTCATCAGTGATCGCGACACCGGTCGTTCGCGGGGCTTCGGGTTCGTTGAAATGGAAACCGACGATGTCGGCGCGCTGATCCGGGCAACCGACGGCTACGCGGTTGAGGGTCGCAATCTGCGGGTCAACCTGGCCGAGGACAAGCCCGCGCCCCGGCGCGGCGGCGATCGCGGCGGGTTCGGCGGGCGGCGCGACCGCTACTGATCCAGCGTATGAAGAGGGGGCGGGAGGGCTTTGCCCTCCTGCCCCCTCCTATTTTTATACCCTCGTATCGTCCGCAAGCAGGGGCGGATCAATCCCCCTTTGCCTTGCATTGCAGCAGCGTGACGGCGCCACGAGCCACGAGGCGGCTGGTTAGCTGGATCGAGCGGTAGACCTGGATAGTGATGGTCATCTGGATCTGCTCGATGATGCGGGCCGGCGCCGCCAGCGGGCCGAGGTAGCCAAAGGGGGCGTACACCTGGCGCGCGATGGCCTGGTGAGCCCTGGCGATCGCCCCGGTCGCAGCGTCTACCGCGTCGGCGGCAAGCTCGACCCCGCCACACAGTTGTCGCAGCGTATCGGCCTCCATCAGACGCTCCTTTCATATCCCGCGCACCAGGCGCGGATGCGCGCGTACACCGCCGGATCGCGGGTCAGTTGCAAGTGGTCCATCGGCGAGAAGCAGGCCACGTGCTCGCGGGGCATCGGATACAGGGCCGTGCCGTCAGGAGGCGTCTCGGGGATGGACGGCACGAGGACCAGCCCGTCACCGAGCAGAATGGCGACGAGGTGCTTCGGGTCCTCGGTCAGGGTGGCGACGACCAGATAGTGTTGCGCGCTGGTGAGCCAGGGCACCGTCTGACGCGGGGCAGCGTGGTGGCCATCCTTCTCAATAAACGGCGGCGAGCGCAGATCCTTGATTCCCTGACTACGCAGATCGAAGATGTCGCCGATGAGCCGGGTAATCGGGTTGGGCACAGCGTGAAGCACGCGGGTGGCGATGTCGCTCAGCAGCGCCAGGGGCGCGCCATCGTGGGGGCTGCCCAGATAAAAGGCCTGCCGCACCAGCGGCACCCAGGGGTCGTGCCGTTGCGCGCCGATGTAGCAGGCATGCCTGATGACCAGCCCGCCCATACTGTGGCCGATGAGGACCAGATCGCTTACCGGGAGGGGGTAGGCCGCCAGCAGGGCGTTCAGCAAATCGGCCAGGCTCTGCCCATTGCGGGCGAGCGCCAGCCCCGTATTGTAGCGCGCGAACAGCGGGGTAAACCCTAGATCGGCGGCCAGTTCCGCGCCGTAGGAGGTCCAGCGCCCGGGGTTGGAAGGGTCGCGGTAGGCCCAACTGCCCTCGTTGCAGCCCAGGCCGTGGAGGAACACGCACAGCCTGGGGGTCGGGCGGGGATGCGCTTCGAGGAGCGCCGCGCTGGTCAGGGGGAGGGGCCGGTTCCTGACGTACAGCGCCATGTCAATCTCGAGGCCATTTTGCCGGGCCTGGAGATAATCGCCCACGGCGCCATTGACGATGCTACGCGCCCACGTCGTCCACGGTGTGGCGCAATCCGACGCCGCTGGCTGATCTGACAATACAAGCCTCCTTGTGGCGAGGGGAGCAACCGCGACCATTCTACCACGCGCGCTGGCGAAGCACAATCGGAGGCGCCGCAGAGGGTGCGGAGGATTGGAAACGGCCCATCCGCTCCTCGGCGTGATCCGCGGTAAAGCTGAATGAGTACGGCCGGGCGCTGCCCGCCTCGCCCTGCTCCTGTCAGGCTATAATGGAGATCCGAGGCACACCGGTTGCAACCACCCACGCGCAGGGGCCAGGGCAACGCGGTTGTCGCGGGTTCCCAGGGCCAGGGCGAGGGGAAGCCTGGTTTTCCCACGTTCACGGTCAAAGGATCGCCATGAACAACGAAAGTTACGACATCCTGCGCCGGGCGGTAATCGAGGCGCTGGGGCCGCGCCCCACCCCGGAGCGGCGCCGCCAGATCGCCGCCGACCTGCGTGCCCTGGCCGAGCAGCAGACGCGCATGGCCGAGCGGGTGGAGGCCCGTGGCCCCGATGGCGAGCCGGCGCCAAGGTGCCGGCGCCCCGCCGGAATGTACGCGCGCGTCCGCCACGAATCTGATCCGGTGACCGGAGCGCGACGCATCCGTCTGTTGCTCGGCAAACAGGCCTGGTTCGATCTGGGTAGCCCGGAGCGCATCCTGGTGCAGCCTGCGGGGCCGGAGATCTGGATCGTGGCCACGCGGGCCGCCAGCGGGTTGCGCGTCGAGACCGGTGTCGGGTTGCCAGGCTGCCTGGTGCCTCCTGGCACGCCCCTCGACGGGCTGGCGCCGGGGCGCTACGCCGTCACGCTCCGCGCCGGGGCGCTGGTGATCGGCGCGCGCGAGGAGGAGGAGGCGAGGCGATGAGCGCCATTCCTGATACCGCCAGCGTGGTGGTGTTGAGCGCCGATGCCAGCATCGTCGCCGAGCAGCGTCTGGTTGGGGCGCCCGACCTGGTGGTGGCGATCGCCTCGCCGAGCACCGCCGCCTATGACCGCGATCCGGTGGCGGGCAAGGGCGGGGCCTACGCACGGACGGGCGTTCCGAAGAACTGGATTCTTGACCTGCTTGCCCGCGGCATCGAGGTGTTGCGCCTGGAGGGAAACGCCTACTGTGAACCGGGTCGTTTCAGCGGCGACCAGGTGGTGCGTTCGGGGGAGGTTCCAACTATTGCTATTCCGGCGCGGCGCTTCTTTCCGCGTTCGTGATAAGGTTACTCAGATCTTCTTGATATCCTCCTTACGTCCCGCTTCGGTAAGGCGCTGCTTGAGGAGATAATGGTAAACGCCGCCGGGGGTGCGCCGCCGGCTGCCATCGGCGGTGAGCATACCGCCAGCCGCCTCGATCGCCAGCACCTCCTCCAGCAGCGCCTGGGCGGCCTCTACGCCGAGCAAGGTGACCGAATTGTGGATCTTCTCCCGCGCGTGCGGGTCGGTCTCGCCGAGGGCCGTCGCGATCGTCTCCACGGTCTGCAGAAAGGCGCGACGCTGTTGCCGTTCGGCGGCGGCGGCGCGCTTAAGGGCCTCTTCACGGGCCTGGCGTTCACGCAAACGACTACCGCGCATAAGGGTTGTGCCTCCTCGGAGCATGTTCATCACCAGGGTACATCTGGCGCCGCTGGCGTCGCGACTGATGGATATGATACGGCATGGCGCAACGTTGCTCAACTTTCCCGGCTACGATTATGCTCCCCATCGGCATCTGCCTGCCCATCTTCGGCACGACTTACGCCGAGGTGCGGCGCGCCGCGCTGGCCATTGAGGACCACGGCTACGATTCGCTCTGGCTGTGGGATCACTATGTCTCGTGGAACGATCCCCGCGAGCCGGTGCTGGAGTGCTGGACGACCCTCGCCGCCCTGGCCGAGGCTACCTCGCGCGTCCGCCTGGGGCCGCTGGTGGCGAATGTCACCAATCGCCATCCCGGGCGGCTGGCGAAGGTGGCGGCCACGCTCTACGAGATTGCCGGCGGGCGCCTGGAGGTGGGCCTCGGCGCCGGGGGTTACGCCGCCGAGCAGGAAGCCTTCGGCATTGACCAGGGCGACCGCGCCACGCGCACCCGGCGATTGGAGGAGACGTTGCAGGTGTTGCCGCTGCTGTGGAGCGGCGCGCCGGTGACGTTTGAGGGGGAACTTGTACGCCTGCGGGAGGCGATTGTGTCGCCAGGGTTGCATCCCCCGCCGCGCCTCATCGTGGGCGGGCGCAGCGAGGCCCTGGCGCGTCTCGCCGGGCGCTACGCCGATGGGTTGAACCTCCAGTGGCGCTTCCGCGAGAGCTTCCCGGCGCTGCTGGCCGCCCTCGACGCCGCCCTGGCCGAGCGGGGCCGCGACCGCGCCGGCTTCGATCTTTCGCTGCACGTGGATTGGGCCGATCTTGCCGCTGACCCCGAGGGCGCCTGCGCTACCTGGGCCGCCCTCGGCTTCACCCGCGTGATCGCCCTGGCCCCCGTGCCCATCCCCCTTGATGATCTGGCCCGGCTCGCTCCGGGACGGCGCAGCCCTCCCGGGAATCGCGCATAGGCCCCGCCTGGGAGGGTCCGGGAGTTCTCAGGTGTAGGGTTTTCTGGCACATCCTCGCGTCGCATGCGCCATCTGGGGCATTGGGACGCCCAATTCCCCCCTCTCCCGCGCGCGGGAGAGGGGGGCAGGGGGGTGAGGATCGGAAGCGCATTGGAATGCCGAAAACCCCTTCTCGCCCGAAAAACCCTACACCTGAGAGGTGGGGGGTTGGAGGTTTGCCCGATGGACGTAGCACAAGCCCTGGGTTCTGCGGACAGGGCTTGTGCTACGTCCATCTCCGACGGCGGGGTGTGGGGCGGCTTCGCCGCCCGACAGATCTTT
>JAOACN010000097.1 GCA_026417815.1 Chloroflexaceae bacterium
GCGGATCCGCGCCTGAAGGGCCAGCAGCAGGTCGAGCAGCGCGTTGCGGTCGGGGATCATAGGCGCGTCTGGTCCGGCAAGAAGTGTGGAGGTGTGGAGGTGTAGAGGTGTAGAGGTGTTTTCAGATCTTTTATCATAAACTTAAAGATCCAGCTCCATAGCTCTACAGCTCGACACCTCGACAGCTCCACACCTCCACAGCTCCACAGCTCCACTGGCCTGAACAGTCGAGGCCCCCTTACGCGACGGCAATGGCCGCGCCGTGGGTGAGCGCCGGATCGAGCGGTTGCGGCTCGCCCGCCATGTGGTCGCGGCGCAGCACCATGCCGGCGATACCGGGGCCGCGGGCGGCCAGCCGCGCCTCGATCAGCGCGTTGTCGAGCAGATCGGCGTCGGGGGCCTGCAGCGTGACGTAATGTGGTCCCAGCTTAAAGATGCGGCGCCCCGGCTCCATCGTCGGCCCGTGGCCGAGCAACTCGGCGAAGAGGGCGGCGCTGGTCTCGATATCGTTCACCGCCACGCTCAGGCGACCGATGCCGGTGATCCCGTTGGGATGGTGGCAGTCCTGGCCGTGGGGCACACGCAGGTCGCGGGGCGTCACATCGCCGCAGAGGAACGGCAACTCTGGCGCGATGGGGAAGGCGCTCTGCCACTGGAGGCGCGCGCCGTCGGGCCGCTCGCGCCCGCCGTGGAAGGGGCCATCGAGGTGCAGACCACGGGCCGCGGCCCCGGCCACAGCGGCCTCGATCTCGCCTGCCAGCAGGGCGAACTCGATCAGACCCTCGCCCTCCGCAACGTGGCGCCACCAGCGGTGCTCGGGCGCCTCCCGCGCGAAGGCCAGCAACTCCAGATAGGTGCCGTCGGCAAAGCCAATCAGCGCGTTGTGGGTCGCTCCATCGCTATGGGCGCCGCCCGGCGCCACCCGGAAGCCCAGGGCCTCGTAGTCCCGCACCGCCTGCGCGAGGTCCGTCACCAGGATCACGACGTGGTCGATTCCTCGTATCATGGGCTTGCTCCATCCCAATCTGGCGAAGTTGGCAAAGCGACACGGCTCTATTATAATCCAGCCACGCGTCAAGGAGGACAACAACAATGAGCGACGAGACCTTTCGCGCCCTGGTGGTGGACGAGAGCGGCGGGTCGCGCCGCGTCGAGGTGCGTGACGTGCCGGTGAGCGACCTTCCGCCCGGCGAGGTGCTGGTGCGGGTCGCGTACTCAACGCTGAACTTCAAGGACGGGCTGGCAGTTACGGGGAAGGGCAAGATCCTGCGCTCGACGCCCATGGCGCCAGGCATTGACTTCGCTGGCACGGTGGTCGAGTCGGCCTCGCCGCAATTCAAGCCCGGCGACCAGGTGGTGCTGACCGGCTGGGGCGTCGGCGAGCGGCACTGGGGCGGCTACAGCCAGCTCAACCGGGTCAAGGCCGACTGGCTCGTGCCGCTGCCGGAGGGGATGACCCTGCGCCAGGCCATGGCCATCGGCACGGCCGGGTTCACCGCCATGCTGTCCGTGCAGGCCCTGGA
>JAOACN010000105.1 GCA_026417815.1 Chloroflexaceae bacterium
GGCAGGGTCTGGCTGACGGCATCCGAGACCTGTTGCTGGGTGCTGAAGGGCAGGAACAGGGTGGCAATGGGACCGCCGGGGTTGTCTGCGATGATGGCATCGAGCGCCGCTGCCGCACCCCTGGCCGGACTGTTGCCGGTGGCGTTGACCGCCGCCAGCACGCCGCCGGGGCTAGAGCCGCCGAAGGTGAGATCGAAGCCGTCAGTCTTATAAACGGGGGTGAAATCGAACAGAAGGCTGTTGTCGGTCACCGTGGCAAAGGTGCCGGTACGCGAGCTGCCGCCGTAAATGACACCCGCCACCGTGCCGTTGTAGGTGTTGGCCGCAGTGAGACCGGCGGCATCCACCGCCAGCGTGCCGCCCAGCGCCACCGCGCCAGAAACGGATATCCGGCCATAACCGCTGTCGGCAACCGCCGGGCTGAAGGTGCCGGTGTTGGCCAGGGTGAAGTCGCCGCTGATGGTCGCCTCGCTGCCGGCGCCGATCTTGAGCGTGCCCTGGTTGGTGAAGATTTGCACCTGAAAGTGGTTGCCGTTGTCGAGCGTGTAGGTGGCGCCGCCTGCCACCGTCACCGGGGTGGCTGGCGCATACACCTCGCCGATGAACTTGGCGGTGTCGTTGCCGGTGATGACGATCGAATCGAGCGACGATGAATCGACGTAGATGGCGTACTCGCTGCCCGCGATGGTGCCGCTGTTGGTCAGCCCGCCGGTGAGGGTGGAGGAAAACGCCAGCAAAATGCCTTTGGGCCGCCCGTCAATGGTACCGTCGTTCACGAGACCCCCCACCACCGAGCTAGAGCGGATAAACAGCGCGGCGGCGTCACCGGTGGAATCCGTGAGAATGCTGCCGTGGTTCACGATCTTCCCCATTAGGGTGGAGCTGAAAATCATGATGCCAGCGCTACCCCCCTGGATGGTGCCGCTGTTTGTGATGCCGCCACCGAGGGTGGTTTCGCTTTCCAGAAGAATGCCGGCAGTTCCGCCCGTGATCGTACCGCTGTTGTAAATGCTCCCCGCCAGGATGGAGCTTTCGACGCGAATGCCCCGCTTGTCCGAACTGGTGATCTGGCCGGTATTGGTGATGCCGCCGCCGATCGACGAGTTGGATTCCACACGGATGCCGGTGCGGGCCGCAGCGATCGTGCCGTGGTTGATGATGCTGCCGGTGGTGGTGACCCCATACACTTCCACCCCGGTAGTGTTCGTCCCCGCAAGAAGTTTTCCCGTGCCGGTCACCGTGAGCGATGCGTTATTGCCTAGCGAGCAGTTGTCAGGTGGGGTCGTCGTGCCCGAAATGGTCGTCGCGCCGCCCGTGCAGAGGTTTGTCGCCAGCGCCGGCGCGGCGCCAAGCACGAGGAGCGCGGCGGCGACGGCCCGGACGAGCGCCTTGCGGGTGGTGGATGGCTTGCCCCGCGCGGCGGCTTTCTCATGGGCGACGACGAAGCACTGGCGGGCTTCGGACCAGAGGGTGCGGTAGGCTTTGTTCATGGCGTGGTTAGCTCACTATCAGCAAGGTCTGTGTTCTGGGTGCATTCTCACAAATTTCACCCCCCCCCCCGCAAGCCAGAAGCCCATGACCAGAATCAGGTCGCGGACGGCTGTCGCTTTTTTGCAACATCCCCGCAGGGCGGGTCGAGTCATGCCAGCGCGCAGACGAACTCCTCGAATTTGCCGCCGGCGCCGCGCGGAAGGCGTCCGGGAAAATAGGCGAAATCGAGCTGGAAGGGATAGCCCAGCGCGTCACGGATCACCCCGGCCAGCGCGGCTTCTTCCGCCGCCGACAACGGACGCTCCGTTACCAGGCGGACCTCGATGGCAGTGAGCGCGGTTTGCACCAGCTGGTACTGGATCACCGGAGCAATGTCGCGGTAGCGGTCGAAACCCACCCGCGGCCAGCGGCGCGTGCCATCGGGATAGCGCACCATGTTGCGACTGCGCCCGAGGATGCGGCGCAGCGCCGGCAGGCGCCGCCCGCACGGACAGGCAGGGGCCACCTCGGCATAATCGCCCAGCGCATAGCGCACCAGCGGCGTGGCATGGTTGGCGAGGTCGGTGATGACAAGCTGGCCGGTTTCACCCGGACCGCAGGCGGTACCGCGGTCATCGAGCACCTCGACGACCAGGTTGTCCGCCATGAGGTGATAAAGCCCGCTTGCCGGACACTGCACGGCGATGACGCCCAGCTCCTGCGAACTGTAGCAATCGGCGATGCCGACGCCTCATTGCCGGCCGACTTCGGCGCGCAAGCCGTCCGTCAGGGTTTCGCCTATGGTGCGCACCTGCCTGAGGCGGGACAGGGCGATGCCATCCCGGGCGCACTGACGCAGAAGTTCGGCGAGGTTGCTCGGATAGGTGAGCAGGTAGTGCGGGTCGATCTCGGCCAGCCAGCGCGCCTGGGTTGCGATGTCCAGCGCCATCGACATGGCATGGGCCGGGCCGGTGGAAAAAAACAGGCGGGCCGGCGGCCCCCAGTCGTCCTGGCGGATGCGTTCGGTGTCGAGATTGGCGCGGATGACCGCCAGCGTGCCGGCAAAGTCGCGTTGCCACCACAGGTGTTCGCGCAGGGTGTGGGCAAGCCAGTAAAGCTGCGTGTGACCGGTGCGGCGCACGGTCACCGGCTCGCCGCTGGAGCCGGAGGTGCGCGTTTCGGTCACCGGCTGGTGCGCCGGCGGAACGACCGCGCAAAACAGATCGTCACCCGCAGCCTGAAGCTCCCTCCGGGTCATGGGGGCGAGGGCCGGCAGCGCCTCCAGGGGAAATGTCGCCCCCGCCCGCAGGCCCGCCTGCGCCAGCCGGCGGCGGAACAAGGGCGAATGGGCGGCGGCATGGGCGACCAACGCATCGAGCTGCCGCTGCTGGTGGGCAGCGAGCGCTTCCGCCGGCCCGCGCTCCAGACGCCCGAGCAGGGCGAGCATCGCACGCAAGGCCGCAGGCGCGGCAGTCATATGCGCCACCGCGGCCGCAATTCGACCAGCGGACAGCGCTCGCCGAGTTCGTAACCGGGAAAGCGGATCGTCAGCAGGTCGAAATCGGCCAGCAGCCCCAGCCGCAGTTCGGCCAGGGTGGGGAAGGCATATACCGCGGCGGCGTCGCGGTAGGCGTCGATGGTGGCGAGCACCGCGGGCGGCCAGCCCATGCGCCGCGCCAGTGCCGCCGCGTCGGGGACACGGGCGCGCCATGCGCGCCAGATGTCGGCCACCCGCACGCCCTCATCCAGCGTGCCATGCAGGGCCATGGCCAGGCGCCATTTGTAGGCGTGGAAGCTGCCGATGCGCCCGGCCTCGAGGTCGGCATGAACCGCGTCGGGGGACTCCGGCTGGTCCGGCCGGATGAAGGCCCGCAGCAGATAACGCCCGTCCAGCCTCAGCACGCGGGCCACTTCGCGTTCCAGGCCCTTTGCCCCGTGGGCGAAAGTAACGCCGTCACCGACCACCAGGTCGAAGCACGCGGAAGGGAATGGCAGCCGCGCCCATTCCCCACGGATCACGGTAGCCCCCGCCGGCAGCCCCTGCTTGGGCCAGACATGGCCGATCATGGCGCGGTTGCGGTCCACTGCCAGCAAGCGGGTTCCCGCCGGCCAGCCCATCGCCGCGTATTCCGGCGTCACCCCCAGCAGCAGCGCGCGAGGCGAAGCAACGCCATATCGCCTCACCGTTTTTTCCATCCAGCGCACGTCCTCTTCAGCCGGGCGTAGCGGCGAAGCGAAATGCGCCCAGTTGCGGGCGTGCCGGTCCCAATGGTTCATGCCGAGGGTTTCGAAGTGCTCACGGCACTCCCCGCAAAAATTCATCCAGAACCGGATTCACGAGCTTCGGCCAGAGCTCGGCCCAACAGCAGGCATGGCCGAAATCCGGCACGACATGGAGATGGGCGTCGTTCTCACCCCGCAAGGCAGGCGGCCAGCGTCGCGCCAGTTCCGGCGGCACGATGCGATCCCGCTCCCCCAGGAAATGAAGCTGCGGCAGGGTGGCGAGGCGGTCAGCCACGTCGGCGGCATTGAGCGATCCCGTGAGCGGATGCACCCGGTGATGCGCCGTCCACGCGGGGTGGTCGAGATTGCCCGCCACCGTGACGAGCCCGGCCACATCCGTGCGCCTTGCCGCGAGCAGCGCCGCGATGGCGCCCCCGCCGGAATATCCCGCCAGCACCAGCCGCTCTGCCCCGAAACGCAGCTTCAACGCCTCCAGCGCCTCACCCATGGCGGTCACCACCTCGGGCGCGAAGCGCCGCTGGGTCCAATACGTCTGGGCGCAGTGCGCCTCCGTGGCAACTCGATACTGGCATGGCCGCGCAAGATAGACCGCATTGCCGTACGGATGGGCCAGCGCCAGCTTCAGGGCGAGCGGATCGCGCGGCGTGGGATCCGAGGAAGGCGTGTCACGATCCAGCCAGGCCAGCCCGTCGCCTTCGATGTACACCGTAAGAAGCGGCGATGGTTCTGGCGCGCGAGGCACGAAAGCCCGCAACACGAAACGCCCCGCCGGCAGGGACACCGCTTCCCATCCCTGGGCTGCGGCAAGCACCTCGGCATGCCGGGTGCGTTCCGGTAGGGTGGGCACGGCGGCGCAACCGACCAAACAAGACACCGCCAGAAAAACCGTTTTCCACATCGTGGGGCTATTATCGCACTATGACATGCCCTAGTCGCCCCTCGGCGACATTACGTGCGGTTGCATACCCTCGTCGCATTGCGTTGATCGCCCAGAGGCTGGGCGCCTACGCGCATCGCGTTTCACCCCCCTTGTAGGAGCCGAGCCCCTCGGCGATTTGTGGGGCTCCGATGCCATGGGGGTGGTCGCCCAGAGGCTGGGCTCCTACATCCGTCATGCACATCCCCGTAGGAGCCGAGCCCCTCGGCGATTTGTGGGGCCCCGATGCCATGGGGGTGGTCGCCCAGAGGCTGGGCTCCTACGCACACCGCATCTCACCCCCCTTGTAGGAGCCGAGCCCTCTCGGCGACATTACGTGCGGTTGCATACCCTCGTCGCATTGCGTTGATCGCCCAAGGGCTGGGCGCCTACAAACGTCATACCCCCACCCCCGTCGGCGCCTATCAAGCCCCTATTC
>JAOACN010000191.1 GCA_026417815.1 Chloroflexaceae bacterium
GCTTATAGCCCACTCCACGCACAGTGATAATCAACTGTGGGCGCGACGGTTCCAGTTCAACCTTCTCGCGCAGGCGGCGCACACACACATCTACCAGATTCGTCTCACCGACGTACTCATAGCCCCAGACCTCGCGGAAGAGAGTCTCGCGGTGGAAGACCTGCCCGGCATTGGCGGCAAGGAAGTAGAGCAATTCAAACTCCATCGGCGTCAGGTTGACCTCACGGTCACGCACGGTCACGCGGTGGCGGGGCGCGTCAATTTCAATCGGACCAACGCGGACAATCGGTGGCGCGCGCCGCGACTTATAGCCCTCAACCCGGCGCAGAATGGCCTCGACGCGAGCGATCAACTCGGCGGTTTTGAATGGCTTGACGATATAATCATCGGCGCCTAATTCAAAACCGTGAATAACATCATCAGTACCATCACGGCTAGTAAGAATAACGATCGGCACATCACTCTGCTCGCGGATGCGCTGGCAGGCCTCGAAGCCATCCACATACGGCATCATCACATCGAGGATGACCACATCGAAGGGCCGTTTCTCGAAGGCCTGGAGGGCCTCGAGGCCATTGCTCACGGCGGTCAGTTCGTAACGCGGATCCTTGAGCGTGACCTGAATAAGATTTGCAATTGAGGGATCGTCATCGGCGATAAGGATGCGCCGGGGGGTAACGGTCTCTTCAGAGACGCGGTCAGATGTGCGGCGAAAGAGAGGCATAGCACCGGGTTTGGATAGTGACTTGCGCATGCGCAACGGTATCAGGCGCGGGAATGCCGGGTAGGAGAGTAAACCTTTCCTGCGCTGCTGTCAGCGGGAGTGGCGCGGATGGGGAGAGGCTGAAGGCGTCGCACCGCAAATGCTTCGACCTGTACAGTTTAGCTTATACTGCCTCGTCCAGACGGCGACGATACTCGGGGCGCTCGGTGCGCGGCACCAGAATGGGGTGACCGCGGCCGGCAACCACTTCGGCATTGATGATGCAGCGGCCGATGTGCTCCTGGGCAGGGACCTCGTACATCACCTCGAGCAGCACCTCTTCGACGATACTGCGCAGGGCGCGCGCTCCGGTTTTCGCCTGCATGGCGCGTTCGGCGATCGCCTCCAACCCGTCGGGGGTGAACTCCAGTTCAACGTGGTCGAGGGCGAGGAGCTTCTGGTACTGCTTGATCACCGCGTTGCGCGGTTCGGTCAGGATGCGCAGCATGGCCTCGTGGGTCAGCGGTTCGAGGCCAACCACCACGGGCAGGCGCCCGATGAATTCGGGGATGAAGCCATAGCGCATCAGGTCATCGGGGGTGATCTGGGCGAGCAACTGCGCGTGATCGGTGGTGCTGGCGCTGGGCTTCTGACTCCCGAAACCCAGCAGATGCTTGCCGCGAACGCGCCGGGCTATCAACTCCTCGATCCCCTCGAAGGCGCCGCCACAGATAAACAGCACATTGGTGGTATCGAAGGCGATATACTCCTGCTGGGGATGCTTGCGCCCGGGCAGCGGCGGCACGTGGGCCACCCCGCCTTCGAGGATCTTCAGCAGGGCCTGTTGCACCCCTTCACCTGACACATCACGGGTGATCGAGGGGTTATCGGCCTTGCGGGCGATTTTATCAATTTCATCAATGTAGATGATGCCCGTCTGCGCGCGCTCGACATCGCCATCGGCGGCCTGAATGAGCCGGAGCAGAATGTTCTCGACGTCCTCGCCCACATACCCGGCTTCGGTGAGGGCAGTTGCGTCAGCGATGGCGAAAGGCACATCGAGAACGCGCGCCAGGGTCTGCGCGAGGAGGGTTTTGCCGCTACCCGTAGGGCCGAGGAGCAAGATGTTGCTCTTGCTAATCTCGACATCGTCAATCTTGGCGCCAGCGCGGATCCGCTTATAGTGGTTGTACACCGCTACGGAGAGGACAACTTTGGCCCGATCCTGACCCACCACGTACTGGTCGAGCTTTTCGCGCAGCTTGCGCGGGGTGGGCAGGCGCGCCGGGCCAGGCGGCGTACTGCGACGCGGCGTCACCAGTTGCTGCTCGGTCTCTTCGGCGATAATCGCGCTGCACAGGGCCACGCACTCATCGCAGATGAAAACGGTGCCGGGTCCGGCAATGAGACGCTGCACCTCATCCTGACCACGGCCGCAGAACGAGCAGACATAGGCGCCACGACCACTATTGCGGGAACGGGTCATTGGAATGTCTCCGATGGTCGCGAGCCAGAGCGCCGACACAGCGAACTCGCGATGCTCCTGTCGGCGCTCCGGCTCCACGAACCTGCTGTTACTTCTTCTCGGACAGCTCCTCGGGCATCAGGATCTCGTCAATGATGCCATACTCTTTGGCCTGGATCGGCGTCATATAGGCATCGCGGTCGAAGTCGCGGGCGATCTTCTCCACGGGTTGCCCCGTATCGCGGGCCATCAACTCGCGCCCCAGGTTCTGGAGGCGGAGCAATTCACGGGCCTGAATTTCCACATCGGGGCCAGAGCCACGGAAGCCGCCGAGGGCCGGGTGCATATGGATCGTCGAGTTGGGCAGGCTAAAGCGCTTCCCTTTCTCCCCGCCGGCGAGGATGATCGTCGCCATGCTCGCGGCCATGCCCAGACAGACCGTGGCCACGTGCGGGCGAATGTGGTGCATGGTATCGTAGATTGCCAGGCCCGCAGTGACCGACCCGCCAGGACTGTTGATGTACAGCCAGATGTCGCGGTCGGGGTCCTCGCTGGCCAGGAAGAGCAACTGTGCAACGACCAGGTTGGCGATCTGATCGTCGATCGGCGTACCCAGGATGACGATACGCTCCTTGAGCAGGCGCGAATAAATATCGAAGGCCCGTTCGCCCCGGCTGGTGCTTTCCACCACCATCGGGATTAAACTCTCGGGCCGGGGAAGTTCCCAGGAGGGGCCCTTAGGAGAGATCCAGTTCATTGTTTCCTCATCTATTCCAGATCAACGTTGTATTATGTAACATTATACATCAGTCATGCGTTCCCGCGCACCCCCCGGTGGGGTGGAAGGGTGTGCCCGGGAGAGCGGAGCCCTCCCGGCCCCTCCCCCGGGCCGTCGCGCGCCCTGGGGGTGAAAGGGTGCGCCTGGGAAGGTGCCGCCCTCCCCGCCCCTCCCCCCGGGCCGTCGCGCGCCCTGGAGGTGGAGGGGTGTGCCCAGGAGGGTTCCGCCCTTTGCCGACCCTCCCCGCGGGCCTTCGCCCAGCCCTCCCGCGCGCCCGGGGGGTGAAAGGGTGTGCCCGGAAGGCTTTGCCCTTCGGTCAGGCGCTGGTAGCGCGCACCGGGGCATCACGATGCGGGGGCCGCCGGCTCCGTTCCCCCTGACTCGGCAGTCACGGGGGCCTCAGCGGTCGTAGCGGGCGCCGTGGGCATCTCCGACTGAGACATCTCGGCGGCCACTGGCGCCTCTGGCTCAGACGACCCGGCGTCCGTAGACGCCTCTGCCGGCACGGCGGGGGCGGCTGGTTCTTCGAGCGCAGGCGCGGTACCGGTGGCGATGGCAAGCAGGCGCTCGCGAAACTTGCGATCGAGCACCATGCCGGCGATTTGACTTTGCAGATTCGAGCGCATCAACTTCGCAACGCTCTCGCGCTGATCTTCAGCATAATCAAGGGCTATGCGCTCAATCTCGCTCTCGATCTCAGCGTTGGAAACGATCAATCCCTCGCGGCGCAGCACCTCGCGCGCGGCAAGATTGATCTGTATCTGACGTTCGGCCTGGGGCATCAACGCATCAATCGCCTCGTCACGCTGCTGACCACGGTACTGGAGCAGTTGCTCCAGGGTAATGCCATAGCGCGCAAACTGCTGCGCCTCTCGCTCAAGCAACTCCTCGGCCTGGTCGCGGATCATGACCTCGGGAATATCAAAACTGGTCTGGGCGACGAGTTGCTCAAGATAGGCGTTTACGACTTTCTGCTCGGCCTGCTCGCGGGCAGTCTGTTCAAGTTCACCGCGGGTTTTGGCGCGCAACTCTTCCAGGGAGCCCTCAAAGTTCTCGAGGGTGGGCAGTTCTTCCCAATCGGGTAGCAGGCGCTCCTGGATCTGCAAGACCTCAACCTTAAACGTCGCTTCCTTGCCGCGCAGCCGCTCGCTCGGATGATCATCAGACAGATGGGCCGCAATTTCCTTCGTTTCGCCGACGTTCATCCCCAGCAAGCCGGCGTACAACTCCTCCACCAGCCGGCCCTTGACCACCTCGAGGGTCTCCTCAGGGGCCGCTTCACCCTCCTTGCGTTCGACGAGCGGCGCGCCGTCAACAATCGTTTCAAGGCGCACGCGGATCTCGTCACCCTCCTGCACCGGGCGGGGACTATCGAGTTCCTTCAGCACCTTGTGGCGCTCACGGATCGCATCCATGGCCAGATCGACCGTCTCTTCGGTAATCGGCTCGATCTCCAGGGGAACGCGAATGGCGCGGTAATCGCCAACATCCACCGTAGGCGCCACGGGCACATGAACCGTAAAGATGAATGGATCGGGGGAGGAGATCTCCTGAAGA
>JAOACN010000207.1 GCA_026417815.1 Chloroflexaceae bacterium
CCCACCATCAGTTTCACGGTCTATGCCGTGGTTCCCGCCGACCGGCAACGAGGGGACCGCCTTACCATCGGGGCCGTGGTCGTTCCCCCGGCCCGCTTCCAGGGCGTGGACCCCCCGGCCAATAACCAGGACGTGGCGACCACGCGCGTCATTCAGCCAGACCCGGGTGTACGCCTGCGCTTCGATCCCTCGCCCTTTCCGGTAGGCACAGGCGGGCGCTTGATCGCCGACTACCGCAACGCTGACCCCGAGGCCACTGCGACCGCTGCCACGCTGCACATCACTCCACCTGCGGGGGTCACCATCGAGATGTTACCCGAGGGGTGCTGGTGGGCCGAAACGGCGGTGCGGTGCACTCTTGGCGATCTGGCCCCACAGCAAACCGGAACGGTGGCATTACCGGTCACGGCGCCAGCGAACCTGGCGGCTAACTCGCTCACCGCACGCGCCGAAATCTGGTCATGGGTTCCCGACCATCCTGCCGAAATGGACGATAACATCGCGACGGCAACCACCGACGTCATCCGCCCCAACGTCTATGTCTCGGCCCGGGGACCGGCGGCGATCATCGGCTGGGGTAGCGTGTACGCCTACGAGGTGGACTACGGCAACCTCTACCGCCTCCGTCCCGACCTGACCCGCGCCGCGGCGGGCGTGAGCCTGCGCGTCACCCTTCCGTCCGACGTTCAGTTCGGCCGCGCCAGCATCACCCCCGACCGCGTGAACGGCCGGGTGCTGGAGTGGGACCTGGGCGCCCTGGCGCCACGGTTCCAGTCGCCCCAACCATTGACCCTCGTGGTGCAAACCGACGTCCCGGCGGGCCGCACCCTGCGAATGGAGGCGCTCATCGCCACCGTCACCCCGGGCGACGACCCCGCCGACAACCGCGCGGTGGTAGAAACGCCCGTCGATCCCCCGCCAACCGTCGAGCAAGGCCAGGCACGCATTCGACTGGCGATCAACTCCGAGTTCGACCCGCTGACCGGCGGCGCCAATCCGACCGACGCGGTGTATGTGACCGAAGGAACACAGTTTGCCTGGCCCGCCGGGGAGACATTGCGCTACACCCCGCGCCTGACCGAGATCGTCTTCCCCAACGAGTGGGACCCGCTGCTGCTCTTCCCGCACTACGAGTACCGGGCACGGATCATCGGCTGGCGCGTCACCGGCTATCGAGACGACCGTGGCGTCTGGCACGACCCGCGCGTGAACGCCGGAACGACGGGTTGCTCCCCGTCACCAACCGGGCTGCCAGGTTGCGGGCATGCCTACCTCAGCGGCGCGACCCTGGCCGAGCTTCGCGCCAACCGCCCGGTGCGCGAAGACGAGATCGCCCGTCAGGCCCGGGTGTACTGGAGCCATGCGCCCCTCCCGGCGTTCAGCGGGCAGCGGGGGCACGCCTACGGGCTGGAGCGCCTCGCCCCGGTCGGCATCCGCGTGGCAGTGGACGCCGAGGTATGGATCGTGAACACGGCGCCGGATCCCGACGATCTGTGGGACGGGGAGCCGCCGGAGATCCCGGTCGCGCCCCTGCCGCCTCCGCAGCAGCAGGTCTACGAAGAGACGTTTACGGTGAACCTGGTCGCCCCGCGCAGCGTCGTGGGGCCGGGGAGCCTGCCGCGCTGAATGCATCCCGGGCCCTTCCGGTAACGGCGCGGGGCAACCCCCGTGGCCTCGCAGGGCACCCCCGGGTCGCCGGGGAGGGCGCGGCCCGCCCACACCCGCCCTGCCCGCAAGGGCGCGGGGCAACCCCGGTGGCCCCCCAGGGCACCCCCGGGTCGCCGGGGAGGGCGCGGCCCACCCACACCCGCCCTGCCCGCAAGGGCGCGGGGCAACCCCGGTGGCCACGCTCTCCTACCGGTGGTGGGGCGCTTGCCCCCTGCCCGTGGGCAGGGGCGCGGGGAAAACCGGTTTCCCCGCTTTCCAACAGGTGTTGGGAAACCTGACACCCCCGCGAGAACAAACATACAACGGAGGAGGAATGAATGGACCACCTGACACGCGATGTGACCCAACGTCCTGCGCGCGCCGCGGCCCACCGGCCCGCCGGGAGTCTGCTCGTCTTCAAGATATTGATCTGCTATAGCCCGCGCAGGCGGGCTTCGCAGACGGTAGCCCGCGGCTTCATGGCGAGGGGAAGCGTACAGGGCGTTTCGTCGCACCCTCTGACCCAGGGCTGGCGCCGGTGGCGCACCCGGGGGCAGGCCCTCGTCGAGACCCTGCTGGAGCTGCCGATCCTGCTATTGCTGGTGCTCGGCTTGATCGGGCTGGGACAGATCCTGCTGGCGAACTACACGGTGACGCAGGCGGCGCGGGCCGCGGCGCACCAGGCGGCGATCGCCGGGGGCGGTGGCGCCGGTGAAGCCGCCGCGCAGCGCACCGTAGAGCAGGTCATTGGCGCGGGGGTAGGGATGGAACCCGAGCAGGCGCAGGTCGCGGTGGCCTGTGACGCGCCGTGCCGACGCTACGCGCCGATCACCGTCACGGTGCGTTACCGGGGAGAGTTCTGGGCGCCACTGCCGCCACTCTTCACGGCCTTCGAGGTCCGGGCGGAGGCGGTGCGGGCCGCCGAGCGCGACCAGCACTAGCTCATCGCAGTGGTTTTGCAGGGTCTCGGCGGGATGGCCAGGCCCTCCCGAAACAAAACCACCCACCACAAGGTGGTGAACTACCAGACCGTGCCAGGGGATGCCGTCCTGGGAGCAAGGAGGAGCCATGCGAAAAGAAAAAGCCGCCCGGGGACGCGCGCCGGGTCAGGCGCTTGTCCTGGTGGCAGTGATGTTACCGGTGCTGATGGCCTTTGTGTTGCTGGTGGTGGAGGTGGCCGAACGCTGGATACAGGTAGCAATGCTGGAAGACGCGCTGCAACAGGCCACCCGCTCGGCGGTGCAGACGATGGACTACGCCGCCTTTGCGCGCAACGCCACGGGCCTGCGAGCAACGACGGCCTGCGTGCAGGTGCGCCGGGCCGACGCAGCGGCGGCGCCGTGCCAGACGGTGATTGACCAGGCGGCAGCCTACTTTCGCGCCAACTTGCGCGGGGTGCGGGGGTTGGCGGAAGACCCGGAGGCGCTCGCCGACCGGGTGACATGGACCGTCCTCCCGGCGGGGGGCACGTGTCACTACAGCAACGCGCCGGAGCGCCCCGTCAGTGAAACGACGCCACTGCTGTGCGCCGAGGTGCGCCCGGTGATGCAGGGCATTGTTGGCTGGGGCCAGTTTACGCCCCTGATTGTGGCCGGAGAGACGCTGGAACCCATTCGTTGAGACGGAGGAACCACCCAATGACGACCCTCACACCCACATCGGCCCCGCTGAGCCAGGCCCTCGCCCGCAAGCGCGGCAACCCGCTGCCCGCGGTGTTGCTCGGCTTCGGGCTGATCGTCGCCGTGACCTTCGCGGTCCTTGGCTACCTGGAGAGCCAGAAGACCGAGACCCTGGTCGTCCTGGCGCGTGACGTGCCCTATGGCCAGCAGATCACTGCCGAGGACATCAGCCTGATCGAGTTGCCACTCCACCGCCCCGCGCAGCTTGCCGGCATCAGCGACCCCGCCGCAGTGGTGGGCCGCTACACCGCCCGCGACCTGGGCGCGAACGATCTTGTGCAGGCCCCGATGCTGCTGGCCGAACCGCCCACGCAGCCGGTGTACCCCAATGGGCAGGCGCTGTCGCCCAACATGGTGCCGCTCCCCTTCTCAACGGCGACCATCGGCCCGCTTACCCATCGCGACCGGGTGAACATCGGCTTCAACGACCGCAGCGGCGCTCCTGATCTGTGCGACCGGGCGAAGCGCAGCGCCGAAGGCGAGGCCCCCTCGCTCATCCCGTCCACCGGCGGAACTGCCCAGCCGCGTCCCTACGCCTGCCGCCTGCTCGGTTCGGTGCGGGTGCTCTACGTGGACGAGTCCGCCGGGGTGGCCTATCTCGAACTCACCCCCTACCAGGCCCATACAATCTGGGCGCTTCAGGCCGCCGGGCTCGAATTGTGGGGCGAGCGCTACGGGGCAACCTCCGCGCCGCTCAACACCCTCGAGCGGCTCGATATTGGTCAGGTCAGCGTCGAACGGCTCGACGCGCCGGTTGAAGCCGATCCTGCGGCAAACAGGACGCTCCCCGGAGCCAGCAGCCCGCTTCCCGGCAGCCGCCAACCATGATTGCTGGCAGGCCCTGTTTGCGGGAAACCCGCCCATCGGGCAGGGGGATGGGGAAAGTCGGTTTCCCTATCCCCCTCCAACCGGCTCATTTTTCACCTCGGGAGGACCGCAATGCACTACGACGATCCTGACACCGACGTCTCGTTTCCATCCTGGGAACCATCCCGCCACGATCCAGAGGCGATCAAGGCCCTGGCCAACGAACTGCGGAGCCTTGTGCGTAGCGGCCGCTTACGGGATTGCTGGCGCCTGCCGCCCGAAGAGGTGTTTGACCTGGTCGGGGTTGGCGGCGGACTGCTGGAACACGACTGGGCTCGCGTCGCCTGGTACGGCCCGCTGGAACTGTG
>JAOACN010000245.1 GCA_026417815.1 Chloroflexaceae bacterium
ACACCCTGGGGCCGGTGAACCTGTGAATGGCCATGAGCGACGCGGTGAACTCGGGCCGGGGTGAAGGCGAGGCCAAGGCCATTCTGGCCGCCATTCCCCAGGAGGAGCGCCAGGCCTTCGTGAGCGCCGACATCCGCCGCATTCTGAACGAGGAGCCGTGGCGGCTCACGCGCAATTTCTGGCCCCATTTCCAGCACATCTGGAAGGCGCAGTTCATCGAGGACTACTTCGTCAAGGTCAGTTTCTTCACCCGGCCGCTGCGGGAGGTGTGGATCATCGGCGCCCTGGGGGATGTGCTCTGGCTGATCTTCAGCGCGGCGAGCGTGTTTGCCCTCGCCTCGCGCCCGCGGGAGGGCGGCTTCCGGCTGCTGGCCCTGGGCTGGATCGCCTACTCGTGCCTGACGGTGATGCTCATCCACGTCGAGCCGCGCTACCTGCTGCCGATCTGGCTGTTTATGGCCCTCTACGGCGCAGCGACGCTGGGGGCGCTGTGGAACTGGCTGGCGCTCCGGCGGCGCAACGGGACGGCGGCGCGCGCCGAGGCCCGGGCCTACCTGCGCTCGCCGTGGGGCGTGGCGGGGGTGTTCCTCTGCGGGGCCTTCCTGTTCCTGGTGTTCAGCTATCGCGACTACCCGCGGATCGTCGCCGCGGGCGCGCAACGGGAGTGGCACCGCGCCGCCGCCCTGAGCGCCTATCGCCGGGGCGACTACCCCGGCGCGATCGCCGCCTACGAGCGCATGCTCGCTGCCGACCCCGACTTCGTTGATGGGCGCGCCGAACTGGCCCTGCTCTACCTGGAACTGGGCGACTACGATCGGGGCTGGGAGGTCCTTGGCACGCGCCACACCCACCGCGGCGACGTGGTGCGCGGGGCGCTGGCGCGGGCCCAGGGCAACCACGAACTGGCGCGTTTCTTCTTTGAAGACGCCGAGGTGCGCGCCGGCGAGGATGTGCAGAAACTGGCCATGGAATGGCTGCGCCCCGCGCCGCTCACCGCCCTGCGCCTGGGCAACGGGCTTGACTTCGGCTACCTCGACGGCTTTTCCTTCGGCGAAGCGTTGCCCGCGGACGAGGGCGGGCCACGCACCTACCGCTGGCTGCAGAACCAGGGCGTCATTCGGCTGCCCCTGCCCGAACCGTTGAGCGTGGGCGCGGTGCTCCGGCTGCGCCTGGCGGGTGGACCGCCCGGCGATACGCCGCTGAGCCTGATGGTCGGCGAGGAGCGTATGACCCTGCCGGCGCGCGGGGGCGAGTGGCGCATCTACCGCGTCCTCGTGCCCGCCAGCCTGAGCGGCGCCAGCCAGTTGGAGATCCGGCTGGCGGCCCCGACCTTCATTCCGGTGCAGAGCAACCGCGCCAGCGGCGACGCGCGCATGCTCAGCGTGATGATCAGCGACGTGGCCGTGGAACAACCGGCCCCCACGCCCCCCGCGCAGGAACAGCCATGAGCCTGGCCATCCCAGCGACAACCACCCGGCCCGAGGCGCCGCGAACCTACCCCTTCAGCGTCAGCGTGGTGATCCCCGCCTTCAACGAGGCCCACAACATCGGCGCCGTGGTGCAGCGCGTGCGCGCCGTCCTGCCCGACGCCGAGATCCTGGTGGTGGACGACGCCTCCCACGATGACACCGCCGCCGCGGCGCTGGCCGCCGGGGCGCGTGTCGAGCGCCATCCCACTAACCGGGGTAATGGCGCCGCCGTCAAAACCGGCATCCGTCGGGCCAGCGGCGAGGTGATCCTCCTGATGGACGCCGACGGCCAGATGGACCCGCGCTACATCCCCGACCTGCTCGGTGGCATCGCCGCCGGCTACGATATGGTCGTCGGGGCGCGCACCCGCGAGACCCAGGGCGACACCCTGGCCCGCCGCCTCGGCAACCGCGCCCTCGACGCGCTCGGAGCCTACCTGGTCGAAGCCGAGGTGCGCGACCTGACCAGCGGCTATCGGGCCATGCGCCGCGAGGTGATCATGGAGTTCCTGCACCTGCTTCCTAACCGTTACTCCTATCCCACCACCACCACCCTGAGCCTGCTCAAGGCCGGCTACTGCGTGAGCTTCGTGAGCATCGAGGGCCAGCGACGTCAGGGCGGACGGAGCGGTCAGAAACTCTTCAAGAATGGTGTCCGGTTCGGGCTGATCATCCTGCGGATCATCTCCCTGTTCGCGCCCCTGCGGGTCTACTTTCCGATCGCCATGGGTATGTTTTTCTTGAGCCTGCTGGCCTATATTGCCAGCGTGGCAGTCAATGGCGTCTGGCTCAAGATCCCCAACGCTACGGCCGCCCTGTTTGTTGGCGGCATTATCATCTTTATGTTCGGCCTGCTCGCCGAACAGATCGCCGCACTGCGGTTCCAGCGGCGCGAGTGAGCGCATGAAAAAGTATCTCCCCCTCCTGCTGCGCCTGCTGGGTCCCGCGCTGCTCATTCTCTTCCTCGCCAACGCCAACCTCGAGCAGCTCTGGGAGAGCCTGCGTACCGCGTGGGCCTGGCCCATCGCCCTTTCGCTCCTGCTCATGCCGCCCTTCGTGCTGATCAAGTCCTGGCGCTGGCTCCGCCTGATGCGGGAAATGGGGCTGCACCTCGACTTCCGTACCGCCTGCGGTCTCTACACCGTCGGGCTGTTTTATGGCGCCACCACACCCGGACAGGCCGGCGACCTGCTCAAGGGCGTCTACCTGCACGACCGGGGGCAGCCGCTGGCGCCAGCGATGCTCAGCGTGGTGCTCGATCGCCTCTTCGACCTGCTGGTGATGGCCGCGTTCGGCACGCTGGGCATCTTCGCGCTGGGCCGCCTGCTTCCCAGCCGCGAATTGCAGACCGCGCTGGTGCTGGCTATGGCCCTGGGCCTGGCGGCGCTCACGGTGGTCCTGGTCGCCCGGGGGCCACGGACGTGGATGCTGACGGTCGCGCTGCCACGCTTCGCGCCAGGCTTCACCGCCACCCTGAGCCGCTGGAACAGCCAGCTCCACGGCCTCAGTCTTCATCCGACGTTGATCGTCGAACTAACGCTGCTCTCCCTCGGCTCGGCGGCCTTCACCTTTCTGCGCCTCTGGCTGCTCTTCCTGGCCCTGGGCCTCGACCGCGTACCCCTGCCAGTGGTGGTGGGCGTTTCGGCGCTGATCGCCGTGCTCCAGGTCCTGCCGATCTCGATTGCCGGCGTGGGCGTGCGCGACGCGGCACTGATCGCCGTGCTCCTGCCGTATGGGTACCAGACCGAGCAGGCCCTGGCGCTCTCGGCGCTCTTTTTGCTGATCAACGTGCAACATATTTTCGTGGGCTTTATCGTCTCCTTCTGGTACCCCCTGGCTCGCCGCCCCGGCGCGGCGCCAGACCCCGGGCGCGATGGCAGCGCCGCGGCGGGATCGAGCGAACCGTAACGGGTGTGACAAAACGTTCTGCACGTTCCCCTTCGCCCGGCGGCTGAAGCCGCGGGCTAGCGATGCGAAGCCCGCCTGCGCGGGCTCTACCGGATGTAATGCTCATCTTCCTCAGCCGCGGGCGAACGTCCTGCGAAGCCGGCCGTTCGGCGGGGCTCACGGCGAAGTCTGCGCCGGCTTCAGCAGGCTACGCAGGTAGCCTTCGCAAGGCTAGCCGGAGCCTTCAGGCTCCCGGCGGGCCGGTCGGCCGCGGCACGCGCAGAACGGTTCGTTACATCCAACCGTAACAATCGGCAGGAGATGACATGCTACAATGAGAAACGAGTGATAGCGAGATTAGAGGGGAGCGGGGAACCCGCTTTCTCCGCTCGCTGGCTCGACGGGAGGGTCCGGGCGGGCTGCGCCCTCCAGGGAAACCATTTTCATCCCAACGTTGTGCGGTCAGGCTGCATCGGCCAGATGAGGAAGCACTGGCCAGGCGTATATGAACGAGTATAGTTTCAGCCCACCCTACGAGCGCTACGCGCCGCTGTACGACCAGAGCGGACAGATGCGCTTCGCCGTGCTGGTTCATCTCTACCTGCGCGACCTGTTACGGCAGCACCCGGTCAACGGCCGGCGCGCGCTGGATCTCGCCTGTGGCACCGGTACGCTGGCGTTGCTGCTGGCCGCCGACGGCTGGGCAGTCACCGGGGTGGACCGCTCAGCGGCAATGCTGGCCCAGGCTACCGCCAGGGCCGCCGGCGCGGATGAACACGTGCGCTTTGTGCATGGCGACATGCGCGATCTTGAGGGCCTGGTTCCGGCGACGGCCTTCGATCTGGTTACCTGCACCTACGACAGTTTGAACTACATGCCCACCGAAGCCGACCTGGCGGCCTGCTTCCGCGCCGTCGCCAGTGTACTGGCCCCCGGGGGGCTGTATGTAGCGGATATGAATACGCGCCACTTCCTGGAGCACGACTGGGGGGAGTGCGTGATCCAGGAGCACGACGGTTACGTGCAGATCGAACGGAGCCATTTCGACAGCGCGTCGGAACGGAACATCATGGTGCTGACCGGCTTTGTGGGCGATGACGACCAGGGCTACGAACGCTTCGACGAACTGCACGTCGAGCGCGCCTATCCCCCCGAAACGGTTACGGCGTTGATCGAACGGGCCGGGCTGCGCGTCGAAGCCCTGTACGACAGTTTCACCCTGCAACCGCCTGGCCCGGACGCCCAGCGCATCTTCTGGGTGGCGCGCAAGCCCTGAGTGAGGAGTGCCGTGAGCGTACTGCCAACCCTCGATGAGAAAGCTGAATACGTCGAGCGGATGTTCACCCGGATCGCTCCAGGGTACGATCGGGTGAACCGGGTGATGACCTTCGGACTGGACCGGCGCTGGCGCCGGCGGGTCGTCGAACAGGTCGCTCCTCCGGTTGGGGGCCGGGCCCTCGATGTAGGCACCGGGACAGGGGACTTTTTACTCGAACTTGCGGCCTGGACCCGTGAGGGCATCGCGGTCGGAGTGGACTTCACCGTGCCGATGATGGCGGCCGGTCGCGGGAAACTCGCCGGCCTGGAGGGCAGGCGGGCCGCCTTCGTGGGCGGCGACGCCCTGCGGCTGCCCTTTCCCGATAATACCTTCGATGCCATCACCACTGGCTTTGTGATGCGCAATGTGATCGACATCGAGCAGGCCCTGCGCGAAATGTACCGCGTGGCCCGTCCCGGCGGCGTGATGGCGTGCCTGGAAGTCGCGCGCCCGAAGCACGCGCTGGTACGCCTGGGGCACCGGCTGTACTTCGAGGGTGTCGTGCCCTGGATCGGGCAGATCCTCGGCGGGGATCGCCGGGCCTACACCTACCTGCCCCAGTCGGCGCGCGCCTTTCCGTCGCCGGAGCGGCTGGCGGCGATGATGCGCGAGGCCGGCTGGCGCCATGTGACGTACCGGCTCCTCAGCCTGGGGGCAGTGGCGATCCACGTTGGCGCAAAAGTGTAAGTAGTTTGTGAAATAACCCTACGTTGTCACCTGACGCAGTTTCCGGTGCGAGGAGGTTCGTAGGGGCTGCACCCCTCCGAGCTTTCCTCTTCCTGGTGCGGCGGGGTAAGCCGCGCCGCACCAGGA
>JAOACN010000247.1 GCA_026417815.1 Chloroflexaceae bacterium
CGTAGATCGCGTCCCGCGGCGCGATGCACACCACGGGCATGGGTTCGTCAATCATCGCGATCGGGCCGTGCTTCATCTCCCCGGCGGGGTAGCCCTCGGCATGGACGTAGCTGATCTCCTTCAGCTTCAACGCCCCCTCCAGGGCGATGGGGTAGTTCACCTGCCGCCCCAGGAACAGGGCGTCGCTGGCCCGGTAGTAGTGTTCGGCCAACTCCTCGCAGATTGGCAGCGACCGCTCGATCACCGTGGCGGCCTTGCCGGGCAGTTCCACCAGGGCTTGCAGGTGCTCGCGGATCTCCGCGGGCCTGAGCGTGCCGCGCGCCTGCCCCAGCCGTAGCGCGAAGAGGTAGGCCGCCACCAGCATCGAGGTGAAGGCCTTGGTCGAGGCCACCCCGATCTCCGGGCCGGCGTGCAGGTAGATCGGCCCGCCGTCGGCCACCCGCGCTGCCTGGCTGCCAATGGCGTTGACAATCGCCACACTCGGCACCCCCTGCGCCCGGGCCTCCTCCATGGCCGCCAGGGTGTCCACCGTCTCGCCGCTCTGGGTGATCGCCAGCAACAGGGCGTCGTCGCCAAGCACCGGGCCACGGTAACGGAACTCGCTGGCGTAGTCTACCTCCACCCGCACCCGCGCCAGGCTTTCGATCATAAACTTGGCGACCAGCCCGGCATGCCAGGCCGTGCCGCAGGCGGTGGCGTAGATCCGCTCTACCCGGCGCAAGGCGGCGTCATCGAGGGTCAGATCTTCCAGGTGCACCCGCCCCGCCTCCTGATCGATCCGTCCGCGCAGCACGTCCATCAACGCTCGGGGCTGTTCGTGGATCTCCTTCTGCATGAAGTGCTTGTAGTCGCCTCTGGCCGCCGAGACCGGGTCCCAAGGCACACTGACCGGCCGGCGCGTGACCGTCGCGCCGTCGAGGGTGGTGATGCTCGCGCCGTGGCGGGTGATCACCGCAAGTTCGCGATCTTCGAGGAAGATCATGTCGCGCGTGTAGTCGAGGATGGCCGGCACATCCGAGGCGATGAAGGTCTCGCCCGAGGCTGTTCCGATCACCACGCCGCCGGCGTTGCCGAGCCGCGCAGCGATGAGCCGGTCGGGTTCGTCAACGCAGAAGGCCACGACAGCGTTGCCGCCCCGCAGTTCGCTCATGGCCCGGCGCACCGCCGGCTCCAGCGCCTCTTCCTCGCGGTAGTAGTGCCCGACCAGGTGGGCGATCACCTCGGTGTCGGTCTGCGAATGGAAGTGATAGCCCATTTCCAGCAGCCGGCCCTTCAATTCCAGGTAGTTTTCAACGATGCCGTTCTGGATGACAACGATCCGACCGCTGGCATCCCGGTGGGGATGGGCATTCTCCTCAGTGACGTTGCCGTGAGTTGCCCAGCGGGTGTGGCCCAGGCCCACCCGCCCGGTGACCGGTTCCTGACCCAGCCGCAGCACCAGGTTGTGCAGCTTCCCCACGCTGCGCCGGAGCTGTAGCCCGCAGTCGGGGTCGAAGATCGCGATGCCGGCCGAGTCGTAGCCCCGGTACTCCAGGCGTTGCAGTCCTCCGATCACCACCTCGGTCGCCTCACGCGGTCCAACGTAGCCGACAATTCCGCACATGCTGATGTTCCTCCTGATGATGACGGTATGTGTGTCCTGCGCGCACGTTCGGGCCACTCCTCCAGGGCGACCACGTCTCGGCGGGGGCCTGCGGCCCCCGCGAGCTTCTTCCGAGGGTGGGAGGGCTTCGCTCTTTCGGGAACCCTCGTTTCTCGCCGCGCAGGTACGTGAAGGCGCCGCGCACCCTTCCGGGAATGAAGGTGTTTTCTGGGAGGACCAGGCCATCCCAGACCGTTCCGCCGGGCAGAGAGAAACCTGGCTTCTTCAGCTATCAGGACGCAGCGAGCCTGTGCGAGACACGCCAGTGCAGCGGCTTCGGGCATGCCCGAACCAGGCGCGCATGTTCGAAGCCGGGCGCGATGCGTCGTGTGCCAGGGTTCCGATTCGTGGGGAAGGGTAACTGTGGGGGGCGCTGCGGCTGGCTTTGTCCTGCCCGTTGCCGGGAGGCGTTGTTCCATCCACTTGCAGGCGGCGCTGGCGCCTGGGAGGCATCCGCTGATCTCTCGATGTTCGGGCGACCGGCGTGGTTTCGGCGGCGTTACCGACCTGGCCGCGCCGGGGAGCCGCAGGTTGTCTGCGACCCTGTCTGACCCTTAGCCTCGCCTCGCGGCGAGGAACCTCCACCTCGTCAACTCCGCGTCACCGCGGAGCCCATGCGCTTACGTGCTGTAGCTGGTGCGGCCTTCCTCCTGGTTGCGTTCCCCGCGCAACCCGTATCACTTCTCGTTGTACGGCGAAGTATAGCATGGCCAGGGCCGCGTGATCTGACAGGATTGTCAAATGTGAGGAAAAAAAGCTACATCCTTGTTACCACAGCAACCCAAGCAAGACAAACACCGCGATCGTCACCACGACAATCGCGACGGCGGTGAGCACGGTGGCGCGGCGCTGGCCCGGAGGAGTGGGCGGCGCGCCGGCAATGGCGTAGTTGCCCAGCATCACGCTGATAATCGCAAAGGCTACCAGGGCCAGAAAGGGGATCTTGATAAACGAAAGCGGCCCGGTCAGGATCGGCGTCAGGTAATCGATGCTGCACGGCACGCTGCCCACACACGCCGAGGGGGGGATGATACCCAGGACCTCCAGGTAGTGCGCCAGGGATACGGCGACGCCGGCGAGCGATAACGGCAATCCGTACCAGTGTATGCCGCGATCGTCGCGCGCGATCCCTACCAGCAGGATCGGGACCAGCGGGTACATCAGGATGCGCTGGTACCAGCAGAGTTTGCACGGGATCCAGAACAGTACCTCGCTGAAGAACAGGCTCCCGCAGGTCGCGATGATTGCCGCCAGCAGGGCGATGTGACGCGTGGCGGCGGTGAGCCGTTCAAGGGTTGAGGATGTCTCGACCATCAGGCGCGCTTCATCTGCCGCTGCGGCGCCTTTCGCCGCCTGTGCCATTGGTTTCTCCTTACGATGTCAATGGTAAACATGGTCTCGCTGCACGGCCCTTTGCGTACCCGTGCGGGAGAGGATGGGGACGATCAGGCCCTCTCCGACCTCTTCCCCGTCAGGAACCGGGGAAATCCTGTTTCCCCGCGTTTGCGTTGGCAGCACGGGCATTGTACCACGTGAAGCGATCCTGACCAGGTCATCTGCGGTGCTTTTAACTCTGCTTTGTCGCTTTGCCGCTCGCGGGGGTTGCGGAGGCCGCAGGTCCCCGAAGATCTTCCCTTGCCGCGCCGCACCAGGAAAGGGAACGTTCGGAGGGGGTGCAACCCCTCCAGACCTCCTCCCGGCGGAAGCCGTGGCAAGTGACGAAGTAGAGTTAATAAGCCCTGCGAATAAGCCAATCGTCATTGACAATGGTAATACCTTGCGGCTATAGTTGCTCAAGCACACATTGCTTCCAGCGTTGCACGGTTCTCGAGGGAGGTTCTGGTGTCGGTCGAGCATTCCTCTCCCCTCGGTACGCCATCTGGCCGCAGCCGTCAGGAGCACGTCCAGTTCCCATCGGTTTCTGAGACCGCCGACCAGGTTTTCGATCAGGATCGCCCGGGCGGTCTGTCTACTGCCCACCCGAGGACGCCTCGCAGGGGTGGGGGGAGGATCGGGCTGATTGTCGCCCTCGTGCTGCTTGTCGTCGTAATCGCTGCCGGGGGGACGCTCGTTGCGGTTGACCAGCGCTACGCCGGTAAAATCTATCCCAATGTCAGCGTCCACGGTGTGTCCATTGGCGAGTTGACACCGGCCATGGCCCGAGCCACGCTGGAACGGCAGTTCGCTTCCTTCCTGGCCCAGCCGGTGACCCTTACCTACGGTAACCAGATCTGGACGCCCACCCTGGCGGAGCTGGGGGTGCGCCTGGAGATCGATCGCGCCGTCGAACAGGCCTATCTCGCCGGCCGGGGCCACGACCCTTTCACCAATCTGGGTGAGGTATTCGTCGTGTACCGCAGCGGTCTGGAGTTACCCTTGCATCTAACGGTGGATCAGGCGGCGATGCAGGCGTACCTCCTGAGCCGCGCGGTGCAGGTTGAACGCCCGGCGCTGGACGCGCAGATCACCCTCGACGGCGGGCTGATCGCCGTCACTCCCGCCGCGACCGGCCAGCAGGTGCTGATCAATGAGACCCTGCACGAACTGACCACCGCACTGCAGAGTCTTGCCCCCCGAACCGTCGCGCTCCGCACCCGCGCGGTGGCCCCCCGTCTGAGCGACGCGGCCGTGCAGGCTGCCCGCGAAGAGCTTGCCCGTCTGCTCGCCGGGCCGATCACCATTACGGTCGAGGGCGCCCGGGAGCCTTTTGTCTGGTCGCTGGAGGATCTCGCCCGCCTGGTGCGCGTGGAGCGACAGGCAGGTCCTGCGGGTGACACGCTCGCGGTGACGGTGGATCGGGCGCAGGTGCGGGCGAAATTGACCGATCTGGCCGCGGCGACCGCGATTCCTGGCCGTTTGCCCCGTGTTGATTGGAACGGGGGCAATCTGCGCATCTTTAAGGAGGGGGTTCCTGGTCGTCGGCTGGACGTGGAGCGGGCCGAAGAGATGGTGCTTGCTGCCTTTGCCGCGCCCGCCAGCGCCCGCCAGGTGAGTCTGACGTTGACCAGCGAGTCCCTGCCGGTCACGGCCGCCAATCTCGATCAGCTCGGGATCACCGAGTTGCTGGCCGTGGGTCGCAGCGACTTCAGTGGCTCGGCGGCCTATCGCGTCACCAATATCCAGGCGGGTATGCGGCTGCTCCATGGCGTCCTGGTTCCGCCAGGGGCGGAGTTTTCCTTTAACGATACGATTGGTCGCATTGATGCCTCCAACGGCTTTGTTGAGGGCTACGCCATTGTGCAGAACCGCACTCAGTTGGAGTGGGGCGGCGGGATCTGTCAGGACTCGACCACCATGTTCCGCGCGGCCTTCTGGGCCGGTTTGCCAATCACCGAACGCTGGGGCCATTCGTTCTACATCAGTTGGTACGATAAGTACGGCTTTGGTGAGTACGGCAACGGGCCGGGCATGGACGCGACGATCTTCACCGGGGCCCTCGATCTGAAGTTTCTCAACGATACCGGCAACTGGCTGCTCATCCAGACGCTGGCCGATCCAGGGCAGGCCCTGGCCGAGGTGCGCATCTACGGTACCAGCGATGGCCGCAAGGTGTCGTTGATTGGTCCAACCATCACCGAGCGCATACCCGCGCCGACCCAGCCGCGCTACGTTCCCGATCCCCGGCGGCCACGCGGCTCCATCCGCCAGAGTGACAAGGCCCGTGGCGGGATGACCATTCAGTTCACCCGGGTGATTGAACGTGATGGTCAGGTTATCGAGCGGCGCCTGTTCGAAACGAAGTTCAAACCCTGGCCGAACATCTACGAGGTTAACCCGGCTGACCTTGGCCCCGATGGGCGACCGATTCCCTACCAACCCACGCCCGATCCGAATGCGGCGCCCACGCCCGATCCCAACGCTCCCCCGCCTGGCGATGGTCAGGCGCCTGGAGCGCCGGATAACGGGCAACTCACTCCGGTCACGCCGCAGCCCGAGCCACCGCAGCCGCCTACTGACGGAGATGCCGCTGCGGACGGGTAACATGATCGGTCTCTTCGACCCCGGGTTAGGGGGGCTGTCAGTGGCGCGGGCCGTGCGGGCGCTGCTGCCCCGCCACGACCTGCTCTACCTCGCCGATACCGCCTACTGCCCCTACGGCCCCCTTGCCCCCGAACTGGTGCGGGCGCGGGCCCTGGCCTGCGCCACCTGGCTCGTCAAGCAGGGGGCTGGCGTGGTCGTCGTAGCCTGCAACACCGCCACCTCGGCCGCCATCGAGATTCTCCGCGCCAGGCTCAGCGCGCCGATTGTAGGGATGGAGCCGGGGCTGAAGCCCGCGGTTGCGGCTACCCGCACCGGTCGCGTGGCCGTGCTGGCCACCAGCGGCACCCTGGGCGGTGAACGCTTTCAGCGCCTGCGCGAGCGTTTTGCCCACGGGGCCGAGGTGGTAACGGTGGCCTGTCCGGAGATGGTGCAACTGGTGGAGGATGGGGAACTCGATGGGCCGCGCGCCCGGGCAGTGGTTGCGGCGTGCGTCGAACCGCTCGGCGCCCGCGGGGTGGATACGCTGGTGCTCGGTTGCACCCATTTCCCGCCGCTGCGCCCGCTGATCGCCGCGGCTGCGCCCCGAGCGACGATCATCGACACAGGGCCGGCGGTGGCCGCGCAGACGGCCCGTGTGGCCAGTGCCGCTGGCATTGGCCCCGGGGATGGAACCATGCGCTGCGCCACCACCGGCGATCCTGCCCTGGTGGCCCCGGCCCTCGCGCGGGTGTGGGGCGCGCCATTGCCGCTTGAAGGTATACGAGACCTCTAGAGTGCTGACCGCAATGCTTGATCCGCCCCAAAACTGAAGACCTTACAGGTCTTCACGAAGAAGCTCCGCATCGGTAGCCCGCGGCTTATGAGATTTAGACTATGAACCGATATTCGCCCTATCTCTACTTTGTCACGTTGTCACTTGCCGCGGCTTCCGCTGCGAGGAGATTCGGAGGGGTTGCACCCCTCCGAACGTTCCCCTGCCTGGTGGGGCGCGGCGAGGTCTCCTGATGTCGCCTGCCTACGCCGCGCGCGCGGCGCGGCGCTGCCCCGTGCCGCAACTGTCCACAAAGGCGGCAAAGAGCCGCTGCCAGCGCGGGTCGGCTCCGCCTTGCAGGGCCTCGGGATGGCACTGCACACCCATCACGAAGCCTTCACCCGTGCCCTCCACCGCCTCGATCACCTCGTCGGGCGCCCAGGCCACCGCCCGCAGGCCGGGCGCAAGGTCCCGCACCGCCTGGTGATGCAATGAGTTGACCAGCAGCCGTTCCACGCCCAGTAACTGGCGCAGCCGTGATCCCGGGGCCAGGCGCAGCTCGTGGGCCAGGTGGGTCCAGTCCTCGCGCTCGTACGAAAGGTTGTGCGCCAGGGCGTTCTCGATCTCCGAGGGGATGTCCTGGTACAGTGTGCCGCCGAGGGCCACGTTCAAGACCTGAATACCCCGGCAGATCCCTAGCACGGGCTTGCCCTCGGCCACCGCCCAGCGCGCCATCGGCAGTTCGGCGCTATCGCGGAGCGGGTCAACCGTACCGAGGTTTGGATGCGGCTCGGCGCCATAGTTAACCGGCGCGATGTCGCCGCCGCCGGCGAGTAGCAGACCGTCGAGGCGATCAAACAGCATACGCAGGGTAAGCTCGTCCGGCACAGGGGGGATGAGCATCGGCGCGCCGCCCGCGCGCAGGATGGCATCAACATACGTCTGGCGATGCCCAAACGAGGGCGGGCACCAGTCCCGATCGTAGAATGTGCCACACGAGATACCGATCAAAGGCTTCATTGATAGGTCCCTTTTCTCCAGCTTGCGCGGCCACGGCGCCGTTCCGAACCGTAAACGAGGCCCGCACATTGTTTGACGAGTATAATACCATGCCTTGACCGGTGCGACGGGCCGGCGGGCGCGGGGGTGTAACGAAACGCTCTGCACGTGCCGCGGCCCACCGGCCCGCCGGGAGTCTGAAGGCTCCGGCTAGCCGTGCGCAGGCTACCTCCGTAGCCTGCTGAAGCCGGCGCAGGCTTCGCCGTGAGCTCAGCCGAACGGCCGGCTTCGCAGGACGTTAGCCCGCGGCTTCAGCCGCCGGGCGAAGGGGAACGTGCAGAACGTTTCGTCACACCCGCGGGCGCGGCAGAGCCGGCCCGGCGGACGCCGCAGAGCCGGCCCGGCGGGCCGGCTCTAGCCCGGGCGGCCGGGCCAACGTTCGCGGCGTGGGGATGGTGGCTTACCGCGACTCGGCCGCAGGAAGCACGAAGGCGAAGGTGCTGCCGGCGCCGAGGGTGCTGCGCACCCACATGCGCCCGCCAAGCAAATGCACGAGGGGACGCACCAGGGACAGACCCAGTCCGGTTCCGCCGGCTTCGATCTTCAGGGGATTCTCGGTGCGGTAGAAGCGGTCGAAGATGCGCGGCAGATCCTCCGCGCTGATGCCCACTCCGGTATCGCGGATGTTCACTTGCAGGTAGCGCCGATCGAGGGCGAGCTGGTCGCGCACCTCCTCAGGCAGCTCGGCGGTGACCGGCTCGCAGGCTTCCACCCAGATCTGCCCGCCGCGGGGCGTATACTTCACCGCGTTGATCAGCAGGTTGTAGACGATCTGGTGCAACCGGTGGGCGTCGCCACGCACCAGGGGCAGGCCCGGCGGCAGGCTGATCGTCAACTGATGGCCCCGTTCGGCGATCTGGTCCTTCAGTTCGGCGATCACGCCACTGAGCACCTCGGCCAGGTGGAGCGAGCGCCATTCCAGTTCAACGCTGCCCGACTCGATCTTGGTCAGATCCAGCACGTCGTTGATCAGGTCGATCATGCGCTCGGTGTTGTTGTAGATCGTTGTGACGAACTCGCGTTGCGTTGCCGTCAACGGGCCGAGGTTGCCCATCAGCAGCAACTGCGTGAAGCCCTTGATCGCCGTCATCGGTGTGCGTAACTCGTGCGACATTGTCCCGATGAACTCGGTCTTCATGCGGTCAGCCTCGGTTTCCCGGGTAACGTCGCGGAGCACCAGCAGGGCGCCGAGCAATTCCGTATCATCGGCGTTTTTCAGCACCGGGCCAAGCGTCAGGCTCACGACGCGCATCCCGACACGCATGGTGGAGGTGAAGATGCGGGGTTGGCCCTCCCTGGTGAGCGGCTGGCGCAACAGTTCGTTGAGCGGCAGTTCAACCACGCGCGGGCCGAGGTAGCGTTCGAGGAGATCGTGCAGGTTCCAGAGCACCAGTTCCTCAAACTTGCGCTGCAGGATCGGCCCCGCGGCCGCGTTCACCGCCAGAATGCTCCCGTAGAGGTCGCAAACGATCACGCCATCGTTGAGACTCTGCAGAATGGCGTTGATTTTACTGGTTTCCGTGCGCTGCTGGCGCAGCAATTCAGAGCGGCGCTCGTACTCGGCGCTGAGCGCCTGGAACATGTTGGCGTTGTTCACCCCGATGGCGATGGCTCCGGCGCAGGCGTTCAGCAGCCGCAGGTAGTCATCGTTGAAAAAGCCGATCTGGTGATGGGCCAGGGTGATCACGCCCAGCACTTCGCCCTGGAAGATCAGCGGAACGGCCACCACCGCGCCTTGAGGCGGGTACGGCGCCCCTCCCGGAACGGCGAGCCACTGCTCGTCGCTGGAGACGTCGCTGATGAGCAGCCCGGCACGGCTCTGGACGACCTGGCCGGCAATGCCGCTGTCAAGGGGCAGGCGGGTGTACGTCTGCATCTCCTCCGCCATGCCAAAGACCGCGCGCGTCACCAGCACGCCGCCGTCGGGCTGCTCGATCAGCAGAATGGCTCCCTGCTCGGCCCTGGTTACCTCGGCGAGCTGTCTCTTATACACATCT
>JAOACN010000254.1 GCA_026417815.1 Chloroflexaceae bacterium
CCATCACCGGCTCCATCTCGGCGGCCTCGGCGGGGTAGAAGCGCTGGAAGGCGTTCGCCACCGCGCGCTGGAACATGCGCACCAGTTCCGTATCGCTGCGCTCCTGCGCGATGGTGGCTGTGGCCGTGTAGGTCCACTGCAGATCAAGCGGCTCAGAGGGCAGATTGCGGCCCTCGGCAAGCAACTGGTGCGCGGGCGACCAGGTGAAGCTCAATTCAAGAAAAGGGGGGAAGTTTTCACTGGTGAGGGGTTCTTCGTGCTCAGGAAAGAGTTCAACTTTGCAAACGCGATCCTGGGTGGCGGGGATGACACTTTCAACAAAGGCGTGTTCATGCAGGCCCACCGCGAGCCAGGCATCTTCCAGCCCCGCTACCAGATCGTCATAGGTTATCATTACGTCCCCTCTGAGGTGCACACGGGCCGCCCACGTCACCGTACCAACAACGGGGAAATCGAGTTTCCCCGTACCCCTGCCCGCCCAGGGATGGGCAGGAGCGTAACCCTTCGAGTTGCCGGGGAAACCGGGTTGCTCGGTAAATTGTCCAGATATTGTAACGCCAACTGCCAGTACGGGCAACTGCGCTCCTGGTTAGTACACTGTTCCCTGGTACGGCGCGCGCGCGTGTGGTCTGGTATCATGTGTGCATGCGAGATGTTGCCCGAATTGGTTGTCTGGTGGTGTACCATGGATTCTGACGCCCTCGCGCCGCTCTACGAGCAACTTTCCGCCCTGCGCGCGCAGCTTGACCGCCTGGCGCCGGAACCTGCTCGGGCCCCTGCTGCCGATCTGGTCCAGTATCTCCACTCCGCTCCCTTCGCCTGGGAACTCTGGATCACCCCCCCTGGCCAGTGTCGCTACTGCGGTCCTGCCAGCACCGCCATTATCGGCTACACCGCTCAGGAACTCTACGCTGATCCCGGCCTGCTGACGCGCTGTGTGCATCCCGCCGATCAGGATCTCTGGACGGCCTACCTGCGCCAGGTGTTGTGCGCCGACCACGGTGAACAGGGCGCCCTGCTCCTGCGCCTGGTACATCGTGACGGGACGGTGCGGCGAGTGTTGTACCGCTGCCGCCCGTTCACCGATCCCGATGGTGTCTGGCAGGGGCGCCACGCGAGTGTGTGGGTGCTTGGCGAGAATGAGTTCCCCGATCTCGTCCCACCGGTCTTGCATCCCTGGCCGGGCGCCCAGATGGAGCGGCGCCTGTCGTCGGATTATTATTTCCTCCGCTCTATTGCCGATCGCTTGCCGGTAATGATCTTCATCTTCGATCTCGACGAACAGCGGGTCATCTATGCCAATCGCCCCCTGGCCAGCCTGCTCGGCTACACTGCTGAGGAGATCCGTGTCTCCGATGTTGATACGCTGCCGCGCCTGCTGCATCCCGATGATCGTGCCGGCCTGGAGAGCGGGCTGGAGGAACTGCGGGCCATGACCGACGATCAGACCATCGAGCACACCTTTCGCCTGCACCACCGTGACGGCTCCTGGCGCTGGATGCGCAGCCGTGTCCGGGTCTTCCGCTGCGATGCCGAGGGGCGGGTCCGCCAGGTGTTGGGGCAGATCGAGGACGTAACCGGGCGGCATCTCTACGAAGAGCAGCTTCATTACCAGGCGAATCTGCTGGCTAACGTTCCCGATGCGGTGATTGCCACCGATCTCGCCTTTCAGATCCAGAGCTGGAACGCCGCCGCGGAACGGATCTATGGCTGGATGGCCCATGAGGTGATGGGCCGGTCGGTTGATGATGTGCTGGTGACCCGCTACACCCATGACTCTGAGGAGTTCGCCCTGCAGACCCTGTTCAGCCAGGGACAGTGGAGCGGTGAAGTGGAGCAGCGCCGGCGCGACGGGAGCTACGTGCCCATCCAGTCGTCGGTTGCCCTGCTCCGCAATGCTGCCGGACAGGTGACGGGCATAGTGGCGATCAACCGCGACATTAGCGAGCGCCGGCACGCCGAACGGCTGCTCCAGGCAGTCAATACCCGTCTCGAACAGGCGATTGTCGAAGCGCGCCGCCACACGGCCGAGGTGATGCATATCAACCAGATGCACGATCTGCTCCAGGTCTGCCAGAACCGCGCCGAAGCCGCCGAGGTCATCGGGCTGCGCCTGTCCGCGCTGTTTCCTGACTACAGCGGCTATCTGGCGGTACGTGTTCCCGGTACCGATGACCTGGAGGTGATCTGCCAGTGGGGCGAGCAACGCCCGGCGGAGCCTATGTTTCCCATCGAGGCCTGCTGGGCCTTGCGCCGTGGCCAGATCCACGTGCTCGCCGGCCCCCAGGCCGGACCGCGCTGTCGCCATCTCGGCGCGGCCCAGGCTGCGTACAGTTGTTGCCTGCCCCTTGCCGTGCAGAGCGAGATCTACGGCGTGTTGCACATTGCCGGCGAGGTTCAACCGCGCGTCGAGTTGCTGATCTCCGTCGGCGATGCGATCAAGCTGGCGCTGGCGAACATTGACCTGCGCGAAGCGTTGCGCGAGCAGGCCATTCTCGATCCGCTGACCGGCTTGTTCAACCGGCGCTACCTCGAAGCGACCCTGCCCCGCGAGGTGTACCGCGTGCAGCGGGAGGGTGAGCCGCTCTGTGTAGCGATGCTGGATATTGATTTTTTCAAGAGTTTCAATGATCGCTACGGGCATGAGGCGGGCGATACGCTCTTGCGTGAGGTGGGCTGGATCTTTCGAGAGCATATGCGGAAGAGCGATATTGCCTGCCGTTACGGAGGAGAGGAGTTTCTGCTGGTGCTGCCTGGTTCTGGCGTGGAGGACACGGTGCAGCGGCTGGAACAGATCCGTGACCTGGTGCACGCCCTGCAGATCGACTTTCACGGCCGCCGCCTGGAACCCGTGAGCGTTTCCGTGGGTGTGGCCGCCTATACCGGCGCCGGCGGGGTCGAGGAGTTGCTGCGCGCCGCCGATGAGGCCCTGTATGCCGCCAAGCACGCCGGGCGCAACACGATTGTGGTCCACGGGTGAACATCGGCCCTGCCCAATTTCCCGTACCTGTGCTATAACATATTCAGTACCACGCCGCGCCTCCGCCTGTCTGGAGCTGCGCCCGCAGGGGCTGGTCGTCACGATCAGCCCTGTTTTGAGTTGCCATGCGTATCCTTGAGGAGCTTTGCGCCGAGCTGGCCGCCCAACCTGCCGTTGCCTCCATTGCCGCCGCCCTGGGCCGGGCCGGCCCGCGCCTGCGGCTGGCGCCGCTACCCGCAGCCGCCCGCGCGCCGCTGGTGGCGGCCCCGGCCCGCCATCACCCCGCCCCGTTGCTCTTCGTCG
>JAOACN010000301.1 GCA_026417815.1 Chloroflexaceae bacterium
CCCCTACGCGCACGCCTTCGCCCACCCGCACGCCCTCCCCTACGCGCACGCCTTCGCCCACCCGCACGCCCTCCCCTACGCGCACCCCCGCGCCCACCCGCGCCCCGGCGCCGTCCGCCTCCGGCGGCGCCTCCGCGCGCCCCGGCGCGCTGCTTATCAATGAGGTGTTACCTGCGCCCAGAGAGAGGTTCACACGCGAGTGGGTAGAACTGTTCAACCCGGGCCAGGAAAGCGTGGACATCACCGGCTGGCGCCTGGACGACGCCAACGATGGCGGGGCGCAGGCCCTGGGCGCGCACGTGGTCGCCCCCGGAGCTTACCTGCTGGTGGAGATTGAGCGGGCGATGCTCAATAATGGCGGTGACACGGTACGCCTGCTGGATCCCGCGGGCGAGGTGATTGACGCCTACAGGTTCGGCCCAACACCGGCGGACCGCAGTCATGGGCGCGATCCGCTCACCGGCGCCTGGCGCCTTGAGCCACACCCGTCGCCTGGCGCCCCTAACCCCTCGGCGGGAGACGAGCATCCACCGGAGGCTCGGAGCGCCACACCGCGGGCCAATCCTTCCCCTACGGACACCGCCAGGCCTGCCCGCCACGGGCCTGCAAGCGGAGCGCCCGCGGAGACGCTCCCTGCCAACGCGGGCATGCCCCGGGAGATCCTGGCGCCAGGCGCAGCGGGCACGCCAGGGCCACGCACGGCGCCAACCTACGCGGGCGTGGCTGGCACACCCTACCGCCTGCCGCCCACCCCACCGGCGCCGACCCGGGGCGCGCCTGCCGCCCCCCCCGCCGCAGAGCCACCGTCGGCGCCGCCGCGGGCGCACCCCGGCCTTGCCCTTGGCGGGCTGGCGCTAATTATTGTTGCCTGTGCGCTTCTCGTTGCCGAACGTAAACCACCGACCAGCCAGACGGATCGAGACAATATGTTATAATCTCGTGACCAGATGGTCCATCCGGCAAGGGCCCTTACACCAATGGTGGGGGAAGAGAGTTCCTGGGAGGGCTTCGCCCTCCCGAAGAAGTGCTCGAAGCGGGAGCATGTCGAGGGTGCCCGTGTGCGCAGCCGGGCCGCACCGACGCGGCCGTAGTGCCCGGTGAGCAGGAAAGGAGTTCGACGATGGCTGATCTGCACAGCCTGATCCGGGAACGCCTGGAACAGAACCGCTGGGGTATGCTCACCAATCAGGGCTATGTGCTGGGCTTCGATCTGGGCAGTTACGGCCTGCGCGCCGCGCTGGTGGACCTCCAGCATCGGACCTTCACCTCCCTCCATACCGACCTGCCGAACGCACCGCCCGACCAGGTAGTGGAGCAGGCGATCGGTCTGGGCCAGACGCTGCTCCAGCAGAGCGACGTGACCGCCGAGCGGCTCGCCCGCGTCGGGGGGGGTTTCTGCGGCCCCGTGGATATGCGCTACGGTACAGTGCGCCTGTCGCCGCGCATGCCGGGCTGGGAGAATTATCCCCTCCAGGAGCGTTTCGAGCAAGCCTTTGACGCGGTAACGCTGATTGATAACGACGCCAACCTGATCGCCCTCGGTGAGGCCACATTCGGCGTCGCCAGGGGCCATCAGCACATCTTCTACATGCACCTGAGCAGCGGCGTCGGTGGTGGTCTCGTGCTGAACGGTCGCCTGTACCACGGCGCCACCTCCACCGCGGGCGAGATCGGTCACGCCGTGGTGGGCCAGGGTTGGGACGGCACCGGTCGCCCCGAGACGCTCGAGGAGCGGGTCTCGATCGCGGGGTTGCTGCGCTGCGCCAGCCGCTACGGTCTGGAAACCAACGACCTGGAAGAGATCTTCGGGCCCCACCCCGCGGCGCAGCGCGTGGTCCACGAAACGGTTGACCTGCTGGCTGTGCGCTGCGCGCAGATCGTCGCCCTGATTGACCCGGAGATGATCGTCCTCGGGGGCATTGTGGTGCGCATTGGCGGCGACTCCTTCGTTCAGGCCATCGGGTCGCGGCTCAACGATTTTCTTGCCCCCCAGTTCGCGCGCCCCCTGCCAGTGGTGGCCTCCATACTTGGACCTGAGAGCGTGACCGTCGGCGCCGTGGCCCTGGCGCTCGATAGCCTCTCGGATTGACCGGGCGTAGCGGGGCAAGCTATGCCTGCCTGGCACGGCCGGTTCGGGGCTGATGGAACCTCTCCATGGCCTGAGCCGGGAACCTTGCACGAGCCCTGTGCATGTCAGGGCTCGTGCAACGTGGGCAATCCCCCAACCGCGAATTGTTCGGTGGTTTTGGCGGCTACGCCGCCTCAGACCTCGCGGTGGGAGACGGACTTGCCTGAAGCCCTGGGTAGATGCGTAGTACGTGTTCAGCGTTGGGGTAACCCCCCAGACCTGGAAGCGAGGGCGTCCGCCCTCGGCAGGATTCGAGGGCAAGATGCCCTCGCTCCCAGGAGAAGTGTGAACACGTACGATGTGTAAAAGGTTTGCGCCCCCAGCAACGCAATGCTATAATACCAAGAGTCTTCTTCGGGCAAATTGAGCAGGGAGGGAAAACCTCTCTGCTTGTTGTTGCATGGTTGCGGGAATGCTAGAATAAGAATTCTCTCGGCGAGGGGCACGGAGGGGCGAAGCCTCGCCGAGACAGAGGCACACCGTCATAGGAAGCCCATGGATGCAAAAGTAATCGTCTTTGGTGAGACCGCCATTGACCGCCTGCTACAATGGTTGCGTTCGACGGGACAACCCCAGGACATTACGGACCTGGTCAGACACTATCTGGAGATCTTGAGCAAGGCGGTGAGGGAGGAGAACGAATGACCGCTGCCCCCACGTTGCCCACCGACCAGCAGGCCCTGGCCGAGGAAATCTATCGCTTGATGGTCGCGCAGGGCGCCCTGTTCGCCGTTGACACGCCCATCCGTCAGACGCTCGCCAATCTCGCCGCGTTTCTGGCGCGGCGCGAGGGGCGCGATCGGGCGGAACTCGAGGCGGTGATTGATGCCGCCCTGAGCGCCGACAGCCGTTTCACCCGCGAGGTCGTGGACGGCGAGGTGCGCTTTGTGACCAGCCGGCAGGGGGCCTACGTGCCGCGCGATGACACCGATACCCACAGCTTCAAGCAGCGATTGCACGAGCCGGAGCATCCGCTTCCGATTGACGATATCAGTGTGGTTGTTTCCACCTCGCGCCCGGCGATCACCACCGTCGAGCCGGTGTATATCTCGGATTACTGGCAGATGCAACTGGCAGCCGCTCCCGTCGAGAGCGAGGCCCAGGCGGTCGCGGCGCCCGAAGCGCCGGCCCCCGTCGTCGAACCGGTCTCCGAGGAAGCGCCAGCGGCGCCAGTAGCGGCGCCGGCCCCCGTCGTCGAGGAAGCGGCTCCCGAACCCGCCCCCGTGGCCCTGGAAATGCCCGCCCCGGCCCCCGTCGTCGAGGAGCCCGCGCCTCCCGTGGCGCCTGCCCCCCGACCGGTTCAGCCGCCCCGCAGTACCGTGTTCACCCTTAGCGATGGAACGGCAATCGATCTGCGCCGGCCGGTTGACGAGATTATGGCCGAGCACGGTGAACTGCTGGCGCAGGTGCTGGCGGAACGCCTGGAGCACGACCCCTTGCAGCGCATTGTCAGGTTCGGGCGGAAGTACTACCCCGAAGGCAGCCTGGCGAGCTTCGGCAAGAACGATCTGCGGAAGATCCGCGACTATATTCTGGAGCGCAATGAGCCGCTGCTCGACACCGAGATTATCGCCGATCTCTACTACCATAACCCGCGACAGGCCGACTACGAGGGCTTCCGCTTCTCGTTGAACTATCGCCTGCACCGCGAGAAGGACTTTGAGTTTGTCGGCGTGGAAGGCGCCTATCTCTGGGCCACCAGGGGCCTGGCCATCACCAGTGGCAAGCGCGTCAAGGCCGCCGAGATGGGGCAGATCACTTCCTACCTGGTCGAAGGCTACGACGATAGCCCGGAACTGCAGAGTATTGAGGCCATCAGGCAGAGCGGCAACGTTACCCGGCTGCTCACCTTCTTCGAGTGGGAGTATGGCGTGCTGCCGCTCGACGCCGGTCTCGCCGCGCTGCTGCCGCCTCCCCTGCTGCCCGACCAGCGCAGCGCCGTCCTGCGCTTCGAGTCGCCCCAGCATTACACCACCTATCTGGTGGAGGTGCGCTTCCCCGCCGGCAATCGCGGCGGCTGGCTCCAGGGGCTGGAGGAGTTCTTCCACGAGCATCTGGTGCCGGGCGCCCTGATCACCATTGCCCGCACCGGAGAACCCAATCTGTTCCATATCACCTACGAGGAAGGCCCCGAGCAGAGCGAACGCCTGCTTACCTTCGACGAAAAGAAGAACCGGCTGGCCTTCGCCAACGTCTCCTTCTACTGCGTGGTGGACGAAGATCAACTGCCCACGCAGAGCCGCTACGGGCGGCTGAATCGCCTCAAGGCCTTCCCAATGGGCGAGCGCCGCAAGGCGGAACTTATGCTTGAACATGTTAGCGAGATCATCGGCGACCAGGTTGGCACCCCGGCGGAGCCGCGTTACGCCGTTACGCTTGATGATCTCTACGTCGCCTTCAACGTGCTGCGGCCAGGGTCGCGAGCGTACCTGAAAGCCCTGCTGGAACGCGGCGAGGACTTCAGCGCCGATGAGTCGACCCCCGGTCTCTACTACTATGCGCCTGCCCCCCGCGCCAGCACCGAAGAGGTTGAGGAGGAAGAAGAGGAACTGCCGGAGGAGCGCCCGCCCCTTCGCCAACGCTACAGCAGCCGGTACGATGAGGACGAGTGAGGTCCGGTATGACCTTTGAGGAACAGCTTGCCCGGCTCGGCGACCTGGAACGCCCCCTCGCCCACGCCGAACTCAAGGCCCTCTCGGACCTTGGCCCCGAAATGCTGAAGGCGTTCTGGGCGGCGTGGCGCCAGTTTCCTGCCGAACGCCGTCTGGCGATCATCCGCGAGCTTGACGAGCTGGCGGAAGACAATGTGGATCTGGATTTCCGCGCGGTCTTTCGGGCCTGCTTGAGCGATCCCGATGCCGAGGTGCGAGCCGCGGCCATCAATGGGTTGTGGGAGGACGAGAGCCTGGCGACGATGAACCGGCTGATCGCCATGCTCGAGGACGAGGCCGGCGTGGCGCGCGCGGCGGCTACCCTGGCCCTCGCGCGCTTCGCCTATCGTTGCCAGATCGGCGAACTTGCGGCGGCCGAGGGCGCGCGACTGCTAACAGCACTGCTGCAGACCGCCACCGACCCCGAACAGCCCCTTGAGGTGCGCCGTCGCGCCGTGGAGGCCCTCGGCTACTTCGCTGCCTCCAAAGAGGCCCAGACGGAGATCGGCCGGGCCTATGCCCACAGCGACCTGGCCATGCGCGAGAGCGCCCTGCTGGCCATGGGGCGCTCCATGCGCCCGACCTGGTTCCCCTACATCGAACGTGAGTTGAAGAGCCCCTCGCCGGCCCTGCGCTACGAGGCCGCCCGCGCCGTCGGCGAGCTTGCCGAAGAGGGCCGCCCGCTGCTCCCCGCCCTGCTGCCGCTGGTTGACGATGACGACATTGAGATTTCCCTGGCGGCGATCTGGGCGCTTGGGCAGGTGGGCGGTTCGAGCGCCCGGCGGGTGCTCGAACGCCTGGCCCGCTCGAAGGACCTGTCGCGCCGCCAGGCCGCCGACGAGGCGCTTGCCGAACTCTCCCTCGATGAGTTGTGAGCCACGCCGCTGTTTCGGCGCATCGCCGTTCAGATGGAAGCGTCTATGCCTTTCCATTTCACCCGGCTGGATCAACTGAGCGCTCCGTACCGGTACATTTACCTCTCTCCGCACCTGGACGACGCCGCGCTCTCGTGCGGCGGCACAATTGCCCAGCATACCACCGCGGGCACCCCCGTTCTGGTGGTCAACGTCTGCACCGGCGCCCCTCCCGCCGGCGCGCCCCTCAGCCACTTTGCCAGCCTGATGCACCACCGCTGGAACCTGTCCGCCGAGGAGGCCATGGCCCGCCGGCTACGCGAGGATGCCGAGGCGCTCGAGATCTTGCGCGCCGACGGTCTGCACCTCGACCTGCTCGACGCAATCTATCGCATGCCGGAAGCGTATACCAGTGATGACACGCTGTTTGGCCCGGTGGCGGAGGGTGACCGGCTGGCCGCGGATGTGCAGGCGCGCCTCGAGGCCCTGATCGCCCGCTTCCCCGACGCGGTGATCTACGCGCCCCTGGGGGTGGGGCGCCACGTCGATCATCTGGCAACCTTTGCGGCCGCTCTGGGCCTCAGCCGCAACGGCGCCAGCGTGGCCTTCTATGAGGATTTTCCCTACGTGTGCGGTGAACAGGCCCTCACCCGCCGCCTCGCTGAACTGGGAGGCCCCGACCGCTTCCTGCCCCTCGTCACCAGTATTGACGCCACCCTCACCCGCAAGATCGGGGCGATTGAAGCGTATACCAGCCAGCTCGATGTGCTCTTTGGCGGCGCCGCCGCCATGGCCCGGACCGTGCGCGACTATGCGGCGCGGGTTTCCCCCGACGCCGGCGCCTACGGTGAGCGCATCTGGATGTTCAGGTGACCGTATTGGTCGGTGGAGGTGTAGAGGTGTGGAGGTGTGGAGATGTCTTCACACCTCCACACCTCCACACCTCCACACCTCTACAC
>JAOACN010000323.1 GCA_026417815.1 Chloroflexaceae bacterium
GTAGGTGATACCCATCGCCGCGGCCACCGCCCGGAACTGCTGGCGCATGAATTCGGCGTAGGAACTGCCCACGTCGGCCGGGGCCGAGAACTTGATGTCCTCGCCCGGCTCGAGAATCTGCAAGGTGCCCGGCTCGAGCCCGGCGAGCGCCACACCATTGGGGTCGGCGAGTCCCTCGCCCATCAGGTTGTCTTCCGGGCTCATGCGTGTGATGAAGCCGGCGAACATGGCGGCAGTCTTCTTGCGCACGAGTTCGGCATCGTCATACTGGTCGAGCTCGAAGAGCTTCACGAGCGCCCGGGCGAGCCATGGCTCACCCCGGATCTGACCAGGGCGCAGCGGTCGGAAGAGGTGAAGCACTTCTGAGGCATCCACACGAACCGTGTCGATACCACCTGAACCGGACATGGGGCTAAGACTTCCGTCGTTCGGATGCGATCGGTAGAGGTGGTAGGCGACACGGCGTCCCAGCCGGTCGAACTCGATGCCGGCACGGATGACGTTGCCGTTGGCGAGTTCCCGATTCATCGCCAGCGGCAGATGCTCGGCCTCCAGTACTTGAACTTGGAGGGCTACCGGCAACCCGTCCTCGGGACGCCGCCAGCGCAGTCGCACAATTGCCTCGCCGCCCTCCAGCATGGCCCGGCAGGCAAGCGACTGCAGGCCGTAGAAATCGGTCAGCCCCGCCGCATCGGCGGCCTCGCACCAATCCCACCACAAGCGCTGGATGGCTTCGCGCTGGGCTGCTTCGGGCACCATGCTCTGCGGCTTGATACCGGTACCGATGGCGTTGGCAACGAAAGCCTCGATGCCGGCGGCAGCCCAGGCGTTGCGCCGCACCAGGTCGCGGCTCTTGGCGCGAAGCTCGTGCTGCGTGTAGGCAAGTGCCGCCACCGCTCCGGGACTGTCCACCGTCCAGGCGAGCGAGCGCCGTCCTCTACCCACCGCATCGTAGGTAGGTGTGCCGCCGAAGATGCGGCGTTTGAGGTTGCCGAGCCAGCCCATCAGAACCCCTTCCCGGTCGTCACGCGAATCTGGCGCGGCGTGCCCGGCCACACCCCCGTGGCCACGGCCTGCTCGAAGAGGTCGCGCTTGACCGCCGCGATCGCCGCCTGGAGCTCATCGATGCTGCGGTACTCGACAGTCTTGTCGCCGAAGGTCACGCGCTTTTCGCCCTTGGCGAGCGCGGCTTCCAGTGCGTCGAGGTGTGCTTGGGTGTAGGCCATCAGCGGTACACCACGAGATTGATTTCGGTGGAGTCGTCGAACGAGGCGGCTGTGGTGGCGCAGCTGAGGTCGACGTACTGAGGGGTTTTGAGGTCGGTGCTGGCGCGCACGATGGCGATCCTTTGCGTGCCGCTGTTAGTGCTGCTGCGGGCGAGTGCCGTCCAGCAGTAGTTGGCGTCGGGCATGGCCGTAGTGAAGGTGACGCGATAGCGCCCGGCAGCCAACCGGGTCACGCTGGCCACGTTGTGTGCGGCGTAGAGGACGATCTGGGTGCCGGTGTAACCGAAACTCACCCAGGCGCGTGCCACCCCGGGGTGATTGGCGCCGATCTTGGTCTTGACCTCCAGACCGATGCGGCTGACCAACGCACTGATGCGTGAGGCGAGGCTCATCAGACCAGCGCACCCACAAAGACCGCGACGAAGTCTGTATCGGTGTTGCCAATGTCGCTGGCCGCCACCGCACCGATGTTATTGCGCGCCTGTTGCTGCTCGGTTGCCGTCAGCGACTGCGCCGCATCGAAGCGCACGCGCTTGTTGACGGCGGCCAGCAGTGCATCCAGCCCGCTGGTGCCGTTCTGCAGCAGTTGCTGGATTTCCACCAGCGTGTCGTAGGCGGCGTCCGCCCCACCCAGGATCTCGGCCTTCAACGCATCGAGCAGCGCAACGATTTTGCTCGAGGAGTAGGTGGTCGTGGTCGCGACGTGCGCATCGTCGATCACGTTTGATGCCACCACGGCGGCCTTCAGTTCGTTGATGGCCGCGACCAGGTTCGACTTGTCGGTGGTGGTGAGGTTGGCGAGATTGCCTGCCTTGGCGCGGACGTCGTTGAACTCCTGCGCGACGCGGATGACCAGGCTTTCGATACGGGTGGCGAGGGACATGTTTTCTCCTTGGGGTGTCAGGACAGCCAGCGGCTTTTGATCACGCGCCGACCGGTGTTGCGGTGGCTAGAAACAACGAGGCCACCGCCGAATTTGTCTCGGGTGGTGGCCTCGTTGATCGATTCAGTAGGTGCTTCAAGGGCTGGCGGACTGGTCAGACCCAGTTGTCGCTCCAGTTCGCGCCAGTGGCGTTCTTCGAAGCGATCCAGACCAGCCGCAGATG
>JAOACN010000351.1 GCA_026417815.1 Chloroflexaceae bacterium
AGGGTAACGGTCTGGGCGGCCGAGACGGCCGGTGGGACGCTGCCCAGAAGCAGGGCCAGCACAAGCAGAATTCCTGCGAATTTGAATCTCGTCATTTCATACCTCCTCAGGGACCCACACGTTCTGGGGTCGGTCTGGTTCGCAACAGTCCACATAGGTCGGGGTAGCAGCCTGACCTGCGGCCAGATGCATGTGCGCGTCGCCAGTCAGGATGAACGGTGCCCAATAGTAGGGGTGATCCAACTGCGACGCTGTCTCCAGTTGCGCGCGGCGCAGCGCTTGATCGGCCGGACGGCCTGCCCGCAATTCGTCGTAAAAGCGCGCCATCAGCCGCGCCGTCGAACGGTCGTCCACCATCCACAGGCTCACCACCAACGCGCGGGCGCCGGCGGCGAAAAAGCCCCGGCACAGCCCCACCAGCTCGTCGCCTACCAGTACCTGGTTACGCCCCGTCTCACAGGCGCTCAAGGTGACCAAGGGAGCCGAGCTGGCCATCCCATAGATATCGCTCACGCTCAGCCAGCCGTCAGCCAGTTTCAGCGCCGAAAAGAGCGGGTTATCGGCCCGGAAGATCGCATGAGTCGAGAGATGCAGGAAGGCCGGGCGTTCCTCGTTCTTCATCAGGCTCGCAATGGTGGCTTCCGCGCCCAGACGCACTTCGGCGCCGGGGAAGAGCGCCGCCACCGCCCGCACTTCCTCCTCGGCGTAGGGGATGGTCGGGTCCGTGAGGCCCAGCATCAGCGGCGGCCTGCCATCCGACGCAGCCGGGGTGGTCAAGAGGCGGTACAGGACGGTGGCGCTGGGGGCATAGGAGACCGTCCTGGCCTCGACGAGATAGCGGCGACCATCGAATAGCGCCTGGAAGGGGACGTAGTGCAACACGCTATGGGGCACGATGACCAGCGTGCTGGCGGTCAGTTCATCCGCCAGCGGCGCCAGGAGAGCCTGATAGAGGCGCTGGAGGACCTCCTGTACCCCCTCCCGCAGGGCCTGCATATGACGCTGCCGGTACTCCGGGCCGTAGCCGAACTTGTTGATCTGGAAGCGGAACTGTCCCAGCGCCTCGGCCACCTCGCTATACGACGCTGACAATCGCCGCACCCACATTCCTTCCCGCGTCAGGCCGAAGACGATGATCTGCTCACCTGCGACGTAGAACTCAAGCAGCAGCGCGTCCTCCGGCAACGCTGCGCGCAATTGGGGTGCCGTGACCGTCCAGACCGGGTTGCGTGGAGCGGCGATCAAGTCCGGCGAGCGCCAGCGTTTGAGCAGTTCCTGCAACTGCCGCTCGCGGGAAGTGATGGCGGCGACCAGTTCGGCCCGCTGAGCCGCGGTCTGGCGCACATCTTCTGCCGGCGGCGCATAGAGGCGGGTATAGTACCAGTTCAACTCCCCCTTCAGCCGCTCCATTTCAGCGCGCAACCCCGCTTCGGCCGGAGACGAAGCCGGAGCGGCAGGGCCACGGGCCAGGGCATCGAGCAGAGCGCGCGATTTGGCCCGTTCCACCGTCTCGAAGGCTTCCTCTGCTCCTTCCGGCGTGCCCTGGTCGAGGGCGAGCAAGGCCAGTGCCTGATAGGCCTCCTGCTTATCGCTCAAGAAGGCCATCTTATAGTCCTCGGCGCCGATGGCGATCTGCAGGCGCTCGACATTGGCGACGGCCTGGCGGTAGTGATTCAACGCGGCGGCGGTACGGCCCCGCGCCTGCTCAGCCCGCCCCAGGCCAAAGAGGCAGGCAAAGGCCACCGCGGGCAGGTCGGCGTCCTTCAAGCGGTCCAGCCCGCAGGTAAAATGGCGCACGGCGCTGGCGTAATCCCCTTCCGCGAGCGCCACCTCGCCCAGGACGGTGTCGCACTGGGCCGCGCGGCTGTGCAGCCCGGCTCGACTGAACGCCTCACGGGCGCGCCGGGCGGCCGCGCGCGCCGCATCCAGGTTGCCGCTGCGCCGCTCGAAGGCCGCCTGGTAGAGGTCGGCGGCTGCCAGCCAGACCTGGTTCTGCTCGCGGGCGAAAATCTCCCGCGCCCTTTCCATCGCGCTGGCTGGGCTCTGCGCCTCAGCATCGTGAAGCCGCTTGTTTGCGTGAGCGAGTGCCACTCCCTCGTTCAGCCAGAGGCGAGCCTCCTCCCAGGCCATGCCAGCGGCATGGAAGATAGAACGCGCTGCGCGGGCTTGCTCCAGCGCCTCCTGCCAGAGGTTGAGCGCCAGGTAGGCGTCGCTGCGATGCAGGTCCGCGTAGGCGACACCCGACATATCGGAGAGAGCAAGATAAGCCTCCCGTACCTGACTGAGGGTAGCCAGGGCTCGTTGATACTCCCCGCGAGCCAGATAGAGG
>JAOACN010000437.1 GCA_026417815.1 Chloroflexaceae bacterium
AGATGTGTATAAGAGACAGGATGGTCGTATGGCCATCAACGGTGAGGGTCAGGCCCTTGCGGGGATCGTGGCTCGCCTCGGTAACATACATGCCCAGATCCTTCAGCAGGCGTTTGACCACCCGGCGCGCCACTGGATCGAGGTCGGGTTGATCCCCCACGGCGCGGCTCATCAACTCCAGTTCGAGCACCGGCACGGCCGGCGCCGCGCGGCCGCCGAACAGTTCCTCGGCGCAGGCGCCTTCGGGGACAATATCGGGTTCATCGGCGCCGAAGACGCTGAGGAACTCGCGGTACTCGAGGGGCCGGACAGCGTCCATCTCCACCGGCGGCGTGGCGCGGGCGACGATTTGCTGCGCCAGGCGCTCGAAGATCGCGTCAAAGCGCGGCTCACTGAGGGCCAGTTTACAGGCGTCGGCCAGTTCGCGCACGGTGCGGTCGAGGGGAATGCTGGCCAGCACCGGGAGGTTGATCCGTTCGGCGAAGCGGGCGGCCACACCCGAGCCATCGTCACGGTTGACCACCAGGCCGACCAGGCGGGTGCGGCCGCCCATGCTGGCGAAGTACCTGGCGGCGCTGGCGATATTATTGGCCGCGTAGAGGCTCTGGCGATCATTGCCGCAGAGGATAATCACCTCCTCGGCCAGCGAACGGGAGAGCGGGGTGGCAAAGCCGCCGCAGACCACATCGCCCAGGAAGTCCATGACCACGTAGTCGAGGGCCCAGCGGCTGAGGCCCAGCTTTTCGAGCAGATCAAAGCCGAAGGTAATACCGCGACCGCCGCAGCCGCGGCCCACCTCAGGACCACCGATTTCGCAGCCATACACCGTCGCCCCGCCCATGATCCGGGTCTTAAAGATCACGTGCTGGGCCTGGAGCTCCTCTTCGCGCCCGGCTTCCTTGAAGGCGCGCCACACGTCACCCAGGGTGGGCAGGCTCACGCCGCCGAAGAGCGCATTACAACTATCGTGTTTCGGGTCGCACCCCAGTTGCAACACGCGATGGCCAAGCAGCGCGAGCTTGCTCACCAGGTTGGTGGTGAAGAACGACTTGCCCATGCCCCCTTTGCCATAGACCGCCAGCATACGCGCGGCGCCAGGCGGGGCGGATTTGAGATCAGCGGGCATCGCACCCTCGCTTCCCCACGTACTCACGACGCGACGACGCCATTGCCGTCGTGCGGCCACTCAATCACCACCTTAAGGCAACTGGGATCCTCCAGGGCGAGGCGATAGGCGGCCTGGATGCGGTCGAGAGGCACGCGGTGGGTGAGCAGGCCGCGCACATCGAGCTCGCCCGAGGCGATCAGATCGCGCACGCGGGGCAGGTCGCCATCGGGGCCGAAGGCCCACTCGCGGGCCACCAGCACCTGGGCCTCACGCATAAAGATCGGGGCGTAGGGAATATCCACATGGTCGTAGTAGCCCAGCAGCAACACCCGACCGTGGTTGGCCAGCAGGGGCAGGGCCCCGGAGAGCGCCGCCATCGAACCGGTGGCCTCGATCAGCACATTGATATTGGCCTCGGGAATGGCCTCATCGAGGGACTCGCGGGTCACGTCAATGATTTGATCGGCCTGCGAAGCCTGGAGCCGGACAGCCACGCGGTCGGCAACGGCCACGAACTGCGCTCCCTGAATCCTGGCAAGGCGGGCGGCGAGCTGGCCAACGATGCCCTGGCCCAGGACGAGGACCCGATCCGAGCGATGGATCGCGGCCACATTGACGCCGTGGAGGGCCGAGGCGGCCAGGGCCAGGACGACGCCGGTGGGCGGGTCGATCGAGCCAAGGGGAACGACACGTTCGGCCTCGGCGCTGATATACTCGCTCTGCCCCCCCCAGGCCGGGTTGACGCCCCGGAAGCAGCGCGCGCCGCCCACGTACACCCACTGGCCGAGCAAGGACTGGGGCGCTCTGGCGCCGACCTGTATCACCTTTCCTACCGTCTCATACCCTGGCACCACGGGGAAGAGCAGGGCCGGGTGGGGCATCCGTCCATCAAGGAGCATCCGTTCCGTGCCGGCGCTGATCGAGGTGAAGGCGGTGCGGATCAACACATCGCCGGCTCGTGGTTCCAGCACCTGCACGGTGCGCAATTCGACCGTGTTGCGGCGCGGGATCACCACGGCGCGTGACTTGATCGGCATACCGGTATCACTTTCTAGTCGCGAGCGGGCGCCCGTCTGGGCGCCCGGCTCGCCGCAAAGGAACCTGCCGGAAGCATCGGACCGCGGCGCCGGGCACGGGTGCCGCGGGCGACTGCATCAATCCTGCGTGGGCGCGCCAACGCTCATGGCCTGCGTCGCCAGTGCGCGACGTTGTCGTGCAGAGCGGATGCCCCGCGCCAGAAACTGCCCGGCGTTAAAGAGATAGGTGACGTACGCAAACACCATGACCCACATCACCGTCTGGGTGTCGGCGCCCATCCACTGGACGACGAAATACAGGTTGTGGGTGATAATCGCGATCAGATTCCCGAGATCCTCCCAGAAGAACTCCCTGGCCATGAAGTAGTGGTCGAACATATCGTGTTCCCAGAGCATCCCGGTGATCGTCAAGGCCCAGATGAGCGCGATCTTGATCCAGATGCTGATCGTGGTGATCCAGTACCCCTCGCCGGTCATAAGATAGCGGATCACCAGGGCGAAGCTGATGATAAAGGCAACAAACTGGATAGGCGCCAGGATAATCTGCACGCGCGTCCAGCGTGAAGCCTCACGACGCCGCAGTTGTTCTGGTGTGTACATCATCGCTCTTGACTCCGGCGGGCGAGCGTATGGCCCGCCCCGAAGGGGCTCGTACATGTGCGCCGCCCGGCCCGCGTCCGCTTTAGCCGGCTGTATCCATCGCCAGTACCGTGCCAATCTCCTGGCGCGTGAGGCCCTTGAACTCCTGGACGCTCACGGTGCGGAGGATGACGATGGCGAGGCCCATCACCAGGGCTTCGAAGCCAAAGATCAGCCCGTAGGCCATCGTGGGAGTCAGCTGCATTTGCTCGATCAAGAGCGTATGAAACGCCCCGCTAAGCACATTGGCGAAGCCGTTGCCAAAGCCCTGGGCCATGCCCCAGATGCCCATGTACAGACCGGCCTGCCCCGCGAGGGTCATATCCATCATCATGGAGAGCGCGCCCACATCGAACAGGCCGATGCTCAGACCCATCACGATCAGGCTGGGCAGGATCAACTCCGGACGGTGGGCAAAGGCCGAGAAGGCGATGGCCGCCAGGCTGGCGACGATCCCCAGGCCGCCGATGGTGGTGATCAGCTTCTTGGGGATCGGAAACACGCTACACAGAATGCCAATAATGATCATGCCGAGCAGCGCCCCGGCCCCCCAGACCTGCTGGAAGCGGGCCGTCTGGGCCTGGGTCATCCCGAACACCTCGGCGCCGAACGGTTCCAGGATGGCGTCCTGAAGGAAAATCCCGAAAATACCGAGAAGAATGAAGAAGAAGAAGCCACGCACGTGGGGATTGGCGCCCATCAAGCGGCGCGCCACGCGGAAGGTCTCCAGGGGCGAGGCCCCCTCGGGGGGCTGCTCGGCGAGGAGGGCCGCGTGCTGCTCCTTGCTGACGCGGCGCTCCATGCCGATCACCCCGAGGAGGGTCGTCACCATGACCACAATCGGCGTCAGGTTGTAGAGCTGCTGCATGGCCTCGGGCGAGTAGACCGGCATCATCACCCGCGAGACCCCGGCGGAGACGATCCCGCTGATGATCACCGTGGCCCAGATCACCGCGACCACAAAGCCGCGATCCTTCTCGGTGGTCACCTCGGCCATCAAGGCGTTGGAGGAACTGCCGTTCATCGCCATCGCCACGCCGAAGATCCCGATGAAGAGGAAGGCCTCGATCGTGGCGAGGGGATCGCGCTGCCCCAGGCCGATGGCGATTGAGGGCAGGAAGAGGAAGACCAGCGAGGCCACCAGTGAGCTCAACAGGATATACGGCGTGCGCCGATACCCGAAGATCGGGTGGCGATCGGCCAGGCGCCCCCAGTAGACCTGGAAGAAGGAGATGAAATGGTGCATGCCGATCAAGGTGGTGACGATCACCGCGATGGCGCCCAGGTCAGCAATGGTAATCCGGTTGAAATTGAACGTCAGCAGGGCGAACATCCACCCCGCCCCGATCCGCAAGATGGACAGGCGGATGGTCTTAACCAGGAGACGCAGGAGGGCCATACACACTTCCCCTTTCTGCAACAGGCGCGGGGACCAGAGGACGTAGTACAGGCTATGAACTACGGAAGTAGAGTGAGCGGTTACCTACTTATTGACATCCAGGTCGGGGCTCGGACCTCCTGGAAGGATTACAGGCACTGGCGCCCATCGCGCGGCTGGAACAAGGGGAAGGTGCAGTTTCACCAGCATGGTAGCGGCAAGACAGGATACGATGGCCTGAGTATAGCATATGGGAAAAAGGGCCGCAACGTTTGCAATTTTTGTGCAAAAGCTCGATGTATCGTTGTGTTGTTTTTTATGACAAGAACTCTGCGCGAACCCTCAGGAAGCAATGTATCTTTGTCTGTTAAAAGCGATGCTACTCGGTTCCAGAAGCAATCGTTATGCCAGCTAAACAATTAATTCTCCCTGCGAAGGGCGTGATAGCGTTGGTTTTCAGTCGGAATAAGTTGCGTCATATGTCACAATTTTACCTCCCATCGCGATAGGGGCAATCGAAAAGCACCGCCATGTGTGGTTCATATATTCAAAATAATTACATCTTGTGCTATACTGGGAGCCACAGCGAACACGGAGTCGGGCCATGTACATCCGCTGGGTCGTCCGACGCCATAAGAACCTGCTGAGCGCCGACACGAGCTTCTACGACGCCTATCTGGTTGAAAGCTATCGCGACGAGCAGGGCGCGCCACGCCAGCGCACCATCTGTTACCTGGGCAATATCCGCAAAATTGGCGATCGCTTCCCCACTATCGAGCGCGAACTGTTTCTCCTGCGCGCCGAACGCATTCTCGACTCGATCGCCGAACTGAGCGATAGCGACCGCCATGAGGCGATGGAGGCGCTCCGCCAGAAAGTTCCTCCTCTGACCCGCGAGGAGGTGCTGGCAGCGTTTACCGAGAATCTGCGCTGGTACCGGCGCTGGTGGGAACAGCACGGCGGCAGCCCCTCCGATGAAGAGCTGCTGGCCCTGGTGCAACTCGCCCGCGGGCGGGTCGGGCCGCTCTAGCTGCCCCTTACCACCGCTCTTCTCCCCCTGAAGGGTACATCCTTCGCTGGTTAGAAACGGTAAAAAGTTGTTCCACGCCGGTTACGGTGTCTTCACCGGCTGCGCCGGCCCTGGTGGTGCACCACGCTGATCGGGGTGGATAGGTATGTTCCGGGAGGGCCTGACCCTCCCGCACCCTCCTGCAAAACCAGAGGGAATGGCTACGTGGGGGAACGTGTGCCACGGAGCGCCCGAACGGTGAGCGAACGGGAAGTTTCCTTTGCCCCTCCATCCAGGTTGACGCCACCCCACCCTTCTGCTACTCTTCCCCTCTGAGACCCGCCCGGCACAGCCGCCGCGGCGCCAGCCAGGCAAGGAGTAACCGCCATGCGGATCGCCATTACCGGCGCCCGCGGGCAACTGGGACGCGCCCTGTGCGCCGCCCTGGCCCCGGGCCATGAACTGGTTCCTCTTGGCCACGATCAGCTCGAACTGAGTTCACCCATCACCGTTGAACAGATTGTCGCCACCAGCGCCGATCTGGTGATCCACGCCGCCGCGTATACCAATGTGGACGGCTGCGCCCGCGATCCCGATCTGGCCTACCGGGTGAACGGGCTGGGCACGCGCTACGTCGCCCTGGCCTGCCGCCGGCTGTGTGCGCCCCTGGTCTATATCAGCACCAATGAGGTCTTCCCCGGCGATGCCGGACGCCCCTATGTCGAGTACGACGCGCCTCGCCCGATCAATGCCTATGGGCGCTCCAAGTGGGCCGGCGAGCAGGCGGTGCGGGAGTTGCTGGATAGTTTCTATATTGTGCGGGTGGCCTGGCTCTTTGGCGGGGAGCGCAATTTCGTGCGCACCGTGCTGCGCCTGGCCGAGCATCCCCCCGCCACCGGCCTGCGGATGGTTGATGACGAGGTGGGCAGCCCGACCTACGCGCCCGACGTTGCCGAGGCGGTGGCCACGCTCATCGCGACGGATCTCTTTGGCACCTACCACCTGGTCAATGCCGGGGCCTGCTCGCGCTACGAACTGGCCCGCACCGTGCTGCGCCTGGCCGGCCTGACCACGCCGGTGACGCCGATCAAGCTGGCCGATTTCCCCCGCGATAGCACGCCGCCACCCTACACGCCCCTCGCCAACCACGCCGGGGCGGCCATCGGGCTGACCCTGCGCCCCTGGGAGGAGGCCGTCGCCGCCTATCTCGCCACGCTGGCCGCGGTATGATTGATGTAATCGTTCCGAATTACAATGGAGCGGCGTTGTTGCCCACCTGCCTGGA
>JAOACN010000440.1 GCA_026417815.1 Chloroflexaceae bacterium
GGCAGCGTCAGATGTGTATAAGAGACAGGGTGTGGAGCTGTCGAGAGAACGCTAATGCTCATATGTCCATCCTGAACCATGGCCCGGCAAACTGGCCTGCCGATCTCTGGCTGCGTCGCCAGCCCTCCTGCGGGCCTGCCCCCTGACCCTGCTATGGCTGGACGACAGCAAAGTCGTCGAAGATGATCCCGCCGATCGCGCGGGTGTAAATGCCGGCGCGGCCAGCCTTCAGCGGTGCGGGATCCTCCGCCTGGGCCACCACCTGACCATCAAGGGTGACGCTGATGGCGCCGCCGTTCACGCTCAGCGCGAGGGTGTGCCAGGCGCGCTCGGTGAAGCCAGGCTCATCAATCGCCACCAGGGTGGTCGCGACACCGCCCTCGACCTTTTCCAGCACGCGCTTCGGCCTGTCCTCGAAGGTGTTCTTCAGCATGCGGAAGCGATAGTAACTGGCGATGGTCGGGTCATCGCCGCTGTAGCGGGCCACCAGGCCAGCGGTGCCGTTGAAAAAGTCGTAGAAGCTCACCCTGACGGTGTAGTCGGTCCACTCAGCCGCGCCGGTGAGAGCGACGGTCTCCTGGATCGACGGGTTGCCGGCGGCAGCAGTGGCATCCTGCGCCAGGCGCCCGTCGCGAATGTTCCAGACCGAGCGGCTCTCGGGCAGCACGAACTCGAGATCGACGATCTGCCAGTTGCTCAGGTCGGCCGCATCGTCAAAGGCGGCTGCGGTGAGCGGCGCCCGGCTCTGCAGGAGGGCTGGCGTAGTCGGGTTTGGCCCGACGGTGGGGGTGGGCGGGTAGTCGGGGTATTGCAGGATCGGCTGCTGATCTTGCGCTACGCCGCGGGGGGCCTGCCAGAGGGCCGCGGCGATTCCGCCAACGGCCAGCAGCCCGACCACCAGGCTCACGATGGTAGAGGCGCGATATCGCTTCATAGATGGGATCTCCTTCTCGGCGGACGCCCCTGGGGACCGGTGGTATGACAGGGGGCGGGCCGCGCTTACTGCGGCCCCTGATGTGGGCCGCTGATCTTAGCTCAGTTCGCCACCGTTGTCAATGTTTCCGGATAAAGAGGTTGCAGTTCGATGTGTGGACCCAGAAACGGCTGGTACAGGCGCAGCAGATCAACCGCAATGCGCGCCGAACTAAAGGCCGGGGCCATTGCCGCCGCGCGACGGCTGCAGGCGGCCCAGGTCTCGCGGTCGGTAAGCAACTCCTCGAGGGCCTCGGCGATAGAAGCGCCGGAGCGAGGATCGACCACCCGGCCGGCGCCGTGCGCCGCGACGTAGTCGCTGACCCCGGTGGTGCGGGTGACCACCGCGGGCGTGCCTACCGCTGCGGCCTCGACCACCACGCGACTGAAGGATTCCGCCACCGAGGGCACCACGACGACATCGGCGGCGGCGAGGTAAGTGCTGACCTCGGCGTGGGGGATGCCGCCGGTGAAGTGGACGTCGGCGCTGGCGCCCACGGCTTCGGCCCGCGCCCGCAGGAAGGCGCCATAGTCGCCGAAGCGGGGTGTCGAGCGGTTGGGACCGACAATGAGCACCTGCGGCGCGACTCCGCGCCGTCGCAGGAATGGCAGCGCGTCTATCAGGTACGCGATGCCTTTGAAGGGATGCAGACGGTTCAGACTGACAACGATCGGTCGGTCGAGGTCAAGATGGTGTCGTTCGGCCACCGCCAGGCGACCGCGCCGGCGGAAGGCCGCAAGATCGCCTGGCGGCGGAAAACTGTCGGTGGTGATGTTGTAGGGGATGGCGACGACCTTGCGAGGATTGGCGCCCAGGCGGATGGCCAGTTCGCGGATCTGCGGCGAGTCGGCGCGCAGCACGGCGGCGCGCCGGAAAACCCATGGCAAAACGGCCCGCACGGCAGGGAAGCGTCCGTAGCCGTAGTCGAATTCCGGCTCGGCCATAATATCGGCGCCGGGCAGGGTGATCGCCAGGGGAGGGGAGTGGCGGCGCGGGGTCAGCGCCGCGATCAGGCCGAGGGGAAAGGCGGTTTCGATGTGGGCCAGGGCGTAGCGCCGCTCGCGAATCAGGCGCCGGTAGTGTAATGTCGCGCCAGCGAGATAGGGGTAGGGCAGCAGGGCGGCCACGGCGCGATTGGCGAGCTTCAGCGGCGCACCGGCGCTCACCGGGAGGCGATGCACCGTCACCCCCTCTTCGAGGCTCGTGACCCGGCGCGTCAGGCGGGCATCCAGGCTCAGCACTTCGGCTTCGATGCCGTACCGCCGCCACTCGGCGATCACCTCGGTATGGATGCGATTGCCCATCGCGGCGCTGTCGTAGCGCGGGATGCAGTAGAGAACGTTCATGGTTCCTCAACCCGCTGCGTTCCGTAAGGCGCGCCAGCGGCGCGGCAGGCTAAATAGACACGGGCTATTCATAAAACGAACGGGACCATCACAAGGTTGCGCTGATTGACTGAGAAAAGGCTGAGATCCGGTTTCCGGTACTTGTTCAGAGTTGGGGTAACCCCGCAGACCTGGGAGCGAGGGCGTCCCGCCCTCGTCAGGATTCGAGGGCAAGATACCCCCGCTCCCAGGAGAAGGGTGAACACGTACGGTTTCCGCTACACCACGAGGGGGGAGGGTCCGGGCGGGCGCGGCCCTCTCAGACGAACCTCCTTATTCTTCCCGGCGTTCCCACAGTTCCAGGGCGCGTCCCGAGCGGCTCACCACGCGGATGAGCCGGTAGGATGGCTCCAGGGCCGCCGGGCCGCCAAAATAGTCGTCCCAGATGCGCGGTATGTAGGTCGGGCGCCGCTGGTGGAGAACGTAGCCGGGGTCACGCTTTTCGTGGCCGGGCACGCCCTGGCCCATGCCGGCGATTTCCAGCCGGCCGATGTGCCGGTCGGTCAGCCCGTACATGTCAATTGCCGTGCGCTGCCCGTAGAAGGCTACCGCGCCGGCTCCGGCGACGGCGATACTGGCATCGGGCGCACCGTGGTCGTGCAGCCACCAGCCGATCTCGCGCCAGATCCACACACTCTCGTCCAGCCCGCGGATGGTGGTGTCGAAGGGCGCCGTGCGCGCGAGGGCGGCCAGGCTCCCGGCCGCCAGCCCGAGGGCCAGCAGGGGCCGCGCCAGGCGCGTGGGCGCGGGAAGGGTCTGGATGAGGGTGGCAAGCCCGTCGGCGATGAGGAGCGCGAACCAGGGGACCAGGGGCACGAAGAAGCGTTCCCCGCGAAAGTGATCGCCGCCGACGCCGATGATGTAGGCGCTGTAGGTCAGGGTCACCAGCAGGGCGTAGCTGCGCCACGAGGCCAGGGCCGCGCGCCAGGAGCGTAGCCACGGCGCGGCGATCACCAGCAGCAGCGGGCCGCCGATGGTCAGGGCGAAGGCCCCGGCGTAGGCCAGACCGCGCTCGATTTGCTTCAGGCCGCCGCCGGTTTTGGCGTAGAAGGTGTTTGGCAGCAAGTCGCCGTAGTAGCCCAGCCGCCACAGGAAAAACGGCCCGAACAGGGCCAGGAAGGGCGCCCCCAGGGCCAGCAATGGCGGCAGCGCCGCGCGCAAACGCTCCGCCGGGCCGCCCTGCTGCCTCATCACCGTCGTGAGCGCGATGTGCAGAGCGGTGAGGGCGAACAACAGCAGGCCCTCGGGGCGCGTGAGCGCGGCGAGGGCGAAGGCCAGCCCGGCGGCAACCAGCGCGCGCGGCCCCAGGCGCTCGCGGGCCAGGTATGCTCCTCCACCCACGAGCGCAAGCAGCGTAAACAGCCCCGTCTCCAGCCCGGCGCCGCGGGCGGTGTAGAGCAGCAGGCTCTGGCTCGTGCCGGTGAGCAGGGCCGCCACCAGCGCCCATGGCGGGCCGATCAGCGGCTCGGCCACCCGGTAGGTTCCCACGACGATCAGCAGCCCGAGGAGCACGCCGCTGGCGTGGCTCCAGAGTACCAGGT